>CANNLB010000275.1 GCA_947505565.1 Acidobacteriota bacterium
CTCCAGCCACCCCGGACTGGATCCGCTGCGCCGTCGCACCTGCCGCCCAGCCCATCGGCCCGGCCAGGACGAGCTCAAAATCGTCCCGGCCCAGCGCCTCCCAGGCATCGAGAAGCGCGTCCAAATTCTTCCGCGGCTCGACGGTCCCCAGGTTCAGTACAAACGGCTTGCTGAGGCCCAACCGCTCCCGCACTGCCTGCCCCTCAGCGGCGGTGACCTCGAAGAACCCCTCCGCCACGCCCGAGTGAATCGTGACGACCTTCTCAGGAGCCAAACCCAAAAGCCGAATAGCGTCTAAACGAGTATTCTCGCTGACGGCGATCAACCCGTCGGCTCTCGCCGCGATCTGCGATTCGAACCGCCGATCGGCCTCGACATTTCCCGCGGTGTGCAACTCCGGCATCAGCCGGCAGGTCATATCGTGCAGCGTAGTTGTAAGCGCCATCCCCGGCACCGGATGATGCACTTGGTTCGTAGCGTGAAAAACATCCGCCCGTCGATTCGCGAGACGCATGAGCCACCCCGGCCCATAGTTAGAGCCGAGCAGGAAGGCAATCCGAGGAACCGTCTCCCACGCCGCGAGAGTTGACTGTTCATGATTCAGATCCCCGATCTGATCAAGGAACGGAAAAGGCGAAACCCGATTGCTCGGCCCGGTCTGCCGAAGAGCCACAATCCAGTGGTAGAGATAATTTTTTACCCCCGCGCTGCGCAAAAGCAGCGGCGAGGCATCAACCGCAAGATGCATGGCGTCCTATCATGCTACACCGCCACCACAACCCCTGTAAGGCAAAAAAACGAAGGGGCGCACTGTTCGCGTACCCCTTCGCGGATTTAAATCTTGGCTCTGGAGATGTGTCTTTCGGCATGGATTAATCCAGCGGCATCAAAAGCGGAACACCACAGCAGGCCCGACCGCACAATACCTACGTTTCGCTACAACGATCACCTCTTCAACCGCTGACACGAATAATCTCGAAGGATCGCCTTCGACGATATCTGGCCGCTGGTAACCAGGACAGGGCAAACGCCCTTTGGCTCTAAGAAGCAAACATTGAGCGACCGGAAGCTGCGCCAAAAGCCCAACATGAGGATAACGTCCTCTATCAAACTCCATTGCACACGGAGATACCGTGGCCACGCCGATCACCAAAATCATCCTCTCCCCTCGCCGGGAGATTCAGCCCGCCCCGCTTTTCACCCCGACACCCAAGGCACCCAAGACAGCCAAGCGAGTGCTCGAATTCTTCACCGCCAAGGTCAACAGCGACCACACCCGCAAGGCGTACCTGAACGCGACCCGCCGCTTTGCGGCATAGTGCGACGAGAAAGGCATCGGTCAGCTCGGCGACGTGCAGCCCTTCCACGTCGCCGCCTTCGTCAAGCACCTGCACCGACCGTAAAGCAACACCTGGCCGCGCGGCGAAGGCTGTTCGACTGGCTGGCGACCGGCCACGTTCTCGACGTGAACCCGGCGCACGCCGTCCGCGGCCCCAAGTACGTCGTCAAAAAGGGCAAGACGCCCGTGCTGACCGCCGACGAGGCCCGCGAACTGCTCGACAGCAGCAAGATAGCAAGAAGACGGAAGACGAGCAAGGCGCTGTAACGGAAGAACCGGTATTAGTCGGGTTGCGCGACCGCGCGCTCATCGGCGTGAGGGTCTACACCTTCGCCCGCATCAACCCCGTGCTCCAGATGAAAGTGCGTGACTACTTCGTGCAGGGACGCCGCGGCTGAGTCCGGCTGCGCGAAACAGGCGGCAAGGAGTATGAAGTTCCTTGTCACCACAATCTGGAGCAGTACCTCGATGAATACATCGCCGCGGCAGGCATCGCCGGAGATCCGGACGCGCTTTTATTCCAGACAGCGGCTGGCAAGACTGGCACGCTCACCGGGAAGGCCATCTGGCAGCAGGACGCCTACCGGATGATCCAGCGGCGACCGGCATCACCGCGTACCTGAAGAACAAAGGCACCCTTGAAGCCGCGCAGCACATCGCCAACCACGAGTCGCCGCGAACGACCAAGCTCTACGACCGGCGACAGGATGAGATTTCGCCAGACGAGGTCGAGAGGATTGCGCTTTGATGAAGCGGCACCCGGCGACCATCCGCCGCTGGTGTCCGGTTAAACGCCGAATAGAATCAGTTGTTTGGGCGTTTTACTTGTATCTTCTTCGGAGTCTGCCTTGGAGAAGGACACACCGGAGCCGCGCCCGACTCAATCGGCGGACATGGGGCGGGTGATTGCGATGTCGGAAGTCGGCGGACTCCATCATCGTTACGAGCGCCGCGCCGCATGGAGCCATCTGCGGCGCGTCCCATCCGCATTGGCCTGTCCCCTTGCGCGGCCCGATTAACTGTCACCGGGGCCGCGCCCGTGAGCCTATTGGCATCGCGGCAAGAGGATTGTCAGCCGACGACACGGGGCGAGTGAAGTCCAAAGGCCGTGGATCCAGGCCGATCAGACGTTAAGATGAGCTTTCCGAGAACGACAATGCGCCAGCGGCGCCACGCTTGTCTTGGACAGCATTGAAATCCTATACACTTCCTTAGTGATGCGCTACTTGCTGCTGTTCGCAGTGTGCGCCTGGGGACAGGCGGGTTTCGAAGAACGGGTGCGGCCAGTACTGGCGGCGAAGTGTCTCGCCTGCCACTCCGGGACGGCGGCGATGGGGGGCGTCGACTTCGCTAGCGGTGCTGGTGTATCGAGGGCCGCTGAGCGGCTGGCGGCCGCCATCTCCTACGGCGGGAAAGTGAAGATGCCGCCGACGGGGAAGCTCCCGGCCGATGAACTGGGCGCGTTGAGCGAATGGGCTCGCGCCGGTGCGCTTTGGCCGAAGACGGTCTCCAAGGGCGGCACCGATCACTGGGCGTTTCAGCCGCTGAAGGCGGGGACGGGGAAGTCGATCGATGAATTTTTGCGGGCCAGGCGGGCCGAGCGCCGATTGGCCCCGGCGGGGCCAGTGGACCGGTTGGCGCTGTTGCGGCGGGCGGCGTTTGACTTGACCGGCTTGCCGCCGACGGCGGAGAATGTGCGGGTGTTTATGGCCGATTCCTCGCCGGGAGCGTTTGCGGCGGCGGTGGAGCGGTTCCTGGCTTCGCCTCGGTATGGCGAGAAGTGGGGCCGCCATTGGATGGACGTGGCGCGGTATGCCGATTCGACCGGGGCCGATGAGGACTACCGGTATCCGCACGCGTGGAAGTATCGGGACTGGGTGATTGATGCGTTCAACCGGGACATGCCGTTTCCGGAGTTTGTGCGGAACCAGATCGCTGGTGACCTGTTGCCGCCGCCGGGGGGCCAAGAGGTGAACACGGCTGGCATCATCGCCACCGGGTTCCTCGCGCTGGGACCGAAACTGGTCGCAGAGCAGGACAAGGTCAAGATGTTCTATGACGCTGTGGACGAGCAGATTGACGTCGTTGGGAAGGCGTTTTTTGGCCTGACGATTTCGTGCGCGCGGTGCCACGACCACAAGTTTGACCCGGTGACGACGAAGGATTATTACTCGCTGGCTTCGATCTTTGCGAGCACGCGGCAGTTTGAGCAGATCGAGGGAACGGTCTCGAAGCTGTTTTATGTGCCGTTGGCGGGAAAGGCGGATTTGGAGCCGTGGAACGCGCACCAGAAGCGGGTGGCGCAGAAGCAGAAGGAGATCGACGCGGCGGTGGCCGGGGAGGCGCGGAAGTGGCGGGAGCGGCTGGCGCCGGACGTTGCGCGCTACATGCTGGCGGCGAAGGCCGTGATTGGCGGCGGGGCGGCGGATGCGGCGTTGGACGCGGCGGTGCTGGCGCGGTGGGTCACCTATCTGAAGCCGAACAAAGAGCGCCGGATTCACTTGGAGGATTGGTATAAGAACGGCGACGCGGCGGCGTACCAAGCGAACTACTTCGCCGAGGTGGCGCGGCGGGAGCAGGCGCAGGCGGATTTCAAGGCGGGGATTCTGAAAGAAGCTCCGAAGTTCCCGGCGGGGCTGAACCGGTTCTATACGGAGGTGGTGGCGGCGAAGGGGCCGCTGGGGCTGCCGGAGAAGGACTCCGAAGCGGTGGCGAAGCTGAAGGCGGGATTGAAGGCTGTTCAGGCCGCGGCGCCGGTGGAGCCGCCGTTTGCTTGTGGGGTGGCGGAGGATAAATCCGTTGACCAGCATGTGTTTGTGCGGGGGAACCCGGAGGCGAAAGGAGACTTGGTTGCGAAACAGTTTCCGGTAGTGTTGGCCGGGGCGAATCAGACTCCGGTGAAGAGTGGGAGCGGACGGCGCGAGTTGGCCAACTGGATGGCCGATAACGGGCATCCGCTTCCGCTGCGGGTGATGGTGAACCGGATCTGGCAGGGGCATTTTGGCCAGGGGCTCGTCCGGACGCCGAGTAACTTCGGGGTGGCGGGGGAGCGGCCGACGCATCCGGAGTTATTGGACTGGCTGGCGGCGGAGTTTGTGAAGCGCGGCTCGTCGTTCAAAGCGATGCACCGGTTGATTATGGCTTCCGAGGCGTACCAGATGAGCGGGGAGACGTCGGCAGCGAACGCCGAGAAAGACGCCGATAACCGGTTGTGGACGCGTTTCCCCATGCGGCGGAAGACGGTAGAGGAAATTCGGGATTCGCTGTTGCTGTTGGACGGCGGTTTGGACCTGGCGATGGGCGGGGCGCTGACGAGCGGGACGGGGACGGACAACGAGTTCAGCGACGCGCGTAAGTCGATGCACCCGGATGATTCCAAGCGTCGGACGGTGTATCTGCCGTTGCGCCGGTCTAACTTATCGACGCTATTTACCCTATTTGACTTTGGCGATGCGACGACCAGTACGGAGATCCGGGAGCAGACGAATGTGGCTCCGCAGGCGCTGTACATGATGAACAGCAAGTTCGTGACGGAGCGGTCGCGGGCATTGGCTTCGAAGTTGCTAAAGAGCGGGACGGACGACGACGGGCGGGTGCGGGAGGCGTGGGAGACGGTGTTGGGACGGGCGCCGGCGGCGGGCGAAGTGCAGGGGAGTTTGGCATATATGGCCGAGTTTCCGAAGTTGCCGGGGAACGATGAGGGGCGGCTGCTGGTATGGGCGAGCCTGTGCCGGACGCTGATTGCGTCGAACGATTTTATTTACGTGCCGTGAGGGAGTCTATGTCAGTTTCGGGGTCAGTTTCGCGTCGCTATTTATTGCGCCGGGCGGCGTGCGGGTTCGGGTTGATGGGCCTGCAGGGGTTACTGGCGGAGGCGCCGAATCCGCTGGCGGCACGGGCACCCCATTTT
>CANNLB010000276.1 GCA_947505565.1 Acidobacteriota bacterium
GCGGACCATGTACTTGCTCACGCTCGTTTCGCCGACGGCAATGCCAAGCTTGAGCAGTTCGCCGTGAATCCGCGGTGCGCCCCAGAGCGGGTTGTCGCGGCTCATCGTACAAATCAAAGATCGAACATCCGCCGGGACAGCCGGTCGCCCCGGCCTTCCTCGCCGAATCTTCCACGTCCAGAACAGGCCAAAGCCCTTGCGGTGCCAACCGATCACCGTCGCCGGGTTGATTAATGATGGAACTCGGTTGCCAATCCGCCCAAGCCGCCGACAACCAGGCCCATAGGAATCATCAGCGGCCGTCAGCTTCGGCCGCTTCACCGACCGCTGAAGAACACCGAGCTGATGACGAAGGGCCAGAATCTCAAACTGAAGCGCCGTACGCTGGCGAAAAAAAGCCAAGAAAGCCCCCGCCAGCGCCACCAACGGACGCGAACAAGGGAATCGAAGGAAGAAAGGCAACCCCCAATTTATCAGCAACTTCGGGCGTTGCGAGAACTACAGTCGCCGGACGGGATGATGGCGGCGTTGAAGTAAGTTCTTTCCGTCGCCTGGGTCAGGCGGAGCGGTACCGCTCCGCCATTTCGGCAAGCGATAGCGCCGCATAGTCCCCGGCGTGTCCGGCCTGGCCGAAGGCGGCCATGCGCTCCATGACCACCTGCTGCATGGCGTCGCGAGCGGGCTTGAGATAGGCACGGGGATCGAACTCCTCCGGGCTTTCGGCGAGCAGACGGCGAACGGCGGCGGTCATGGCCATACGGCCGTCGGTATCGACGTTGACCTTGCGCACGCCATTGCGAATCCCCAGCTGGATTTCCTCTAAGGGAACTCCATACGTCTGGCGGATTTTGCCGCCGTAGCGATTGATTCCGTCCTGCAACTCCTGGGGCACGCTGGAGGAGCCGTGCATGACCAGATGGGTGTTCGGCAGGCTGCGATGGATCTGAAGGATGAGATCCATTACGAGGGTAGCGCCTGTTGGTTTCCGCGAGAACTTGTAGGCGCCATGGCTGGTGCCGATGGCGACGGCGAGGGCATCGACACCGGTGCGTTCGACGAACTCGACGGCCTGGGCGGGATCGGTCAGCCGGGCCAGGCCATCGAGCCCGGCGCCGTGGCCGTCTTCGACGCCGCCCAGGCAGCCCAGTTCGCCTTCCACGGTGACGCCCCGCGCGTGGGCCATTTCGACGACCTGGCGGGTGACTTGCACGTTGTATTCAAACGACGCCGGTGTCTTGCCGTCTTCGAGCAGGGAGCCGTCCATCATGACGCTGGTGAAGCCCATTTCGATTGACTTGCGGCAGGAGTCCGGGCTGTTGCCGTGATCCAGATTGAGGGCCACGGGGACATCCTGATAGAGTTCGAGGGCGGCGGCGATGAGGTGTTTCAGAAAGACGTCGTCGGCATAGCCGCGGGCGTTGCGGCTGGCCTGGACAATGACGGGGGAGCGCGTGGCGCGGGCGGCTTCGAAGATGGCCTGCGTCTGTTCCATGTTGACGATGTTGAAGGCGCCGACGCCGTAGCCGCCCCGGGCGGCCTCGTCCAACATCTGGCGCATCGATACCAATGGCATTAGCGAGTGCTCCCTTCGGCTGTTTTTTCAATAACCAACGGCGTGACCGGATCCAGAAACGCCCAGCAGATGGTGCCCATGAAATAGACGGCTGCGGAGATGTAGATGCAGAGGTTCCAGTCGTTGTTGGTCCACTGGAGGAGGAAACCGACGATCAATGGGGAGACGGCGCCACCGGCGTTGCCGAAGCCGGCCATAGCGCCGGAGACGGTGCCGGCGTATTTACCGCCGAGATCGGTGCAGGCGCCCCAGGCGCCGGGCATGACGAGGTCATTGGCGAAGCTGGCGGCGCCCATGGCGAGCATGGCGTGGAGCGGGTTTTCCAGGCGGGCGGCGACGACGAGGAGGACGGCGGCGGCGGTGTAGCCGATGTAGGCCATGAGGCGGCGGGTGGCCGCAACGCTGCCAGTGAATCTCGTGAGCGAGCCGGAGATGCCACCGCAGAAGAACGAGCCGAGTCCTCCCATAAAGAGTGGCAAGCCGGCGAGGAGCGCGCCTTGTTCGAGTTCGACGTGGCGGGCTTCGCGAAGGTAGGAGGGCAGCCAGGTTATGTAGAACCACCAGCCATAGGAGGAGGTGAAATAGGGGATCAGCAATAGCCAGATCTGGCGGGAACCAAAGATGGCTTTCCATGGGACATCCGGGGGGTGGGAGGGCGCTCCCGAGCCGGGCTCATCGCGGAACCAGATGTAGAACCAGACGGCCCAGACGACGCCGAGCAGGGCGAAGAGGAAGAACATAGTGCGCCAGTCAACGTAGCGGAGGGCGAAGACGACGAGGTAAGGAGTAAAGGCACCACCCCATCGCGCGGCGAGCCAGAGGAAGCCCTGGGCCCAGTTCTGCTCGGCCGGGGGCAGGCAGAGGCTGAAGGTGCGGTTGATGTTCGGGAACGCGCCGGCCTCGCCAATGCCGAACAGGGCGCGCATGACGACAAGAGAGGCGAAGTTCCAGGCCTGCCCAGTGGCGGCGGTGAAGAACGACCACCAGAGGACGATGCGGGTGAGGACGTTGCGGGAACCGATGCGGTCGCCGAGGACGCCGCTGGGTAGTTCAAAGGCGCAGTACGCCCAGCCAAAGGCGGAGAAGACCATGCCCATCTGGATTTTGTCCAGTTTGAGATCGCTGGCGATGAGGGGTTGGGCCTGGGCGATGGAGATGCGGTCAATGTAGGTGATGACGGCGAGCGCCATGGCGAAGGCGATGAGGAAGCGGCGCTGGCGCTTGGGCGAATATGTACGGCCGTCAATGGTCTCCATGTCACCCTTGCGGCAGGATCTGTACCTTGACGCCAGCGGCGCCGCCGGCTTGGGCGGCGAAGGCGTTCTGGAAATCGTCGATGGAGAACTGGGTTATGGGCATGACGTCCAGGCCCAAGCGGGGCAGCAAATGAACGGCCCGTTCGTGGGTGTAGGGGTTGATGACGGAGCCGATAATGGTGATCTCGCGGACGAAGATGTCGAACTGTGGGATGCGGGCGACGGCGCCCATCGGGGCGACGCCGAAGACGAGGATCTTCGCGCCGCGGGCGGCGACTTCGACGGCGAACTCGAGCGTGGCCGGGGTTCCTGCGGCTTCGATGATCGAGTCAAACCCCGCGCCGTTGGTGATGTCAGCCAGTTGCTCCCGGAAGGTGGGGGATTTGGGGTCGAGGGCGAAGTCCGCGCCGAAGGAGAGGGCAGTGGCGCGTCGGGCGGCGTCGGGCTCGCTGACGACGATGGGAGAGGCGCCGGCGAGGGCAGCTAGGCGAGTCAGGATCAGCCCGGCCGGGCCGGCGCCGATGACGAGCAGCGGCTGGCCCGACTTAGGGGAGAGGCGGTCCATGCCGTGGACGCAGCAGGCGGTGGGTTCGACCAGACAGCCGAGGCGCGCATCGAACCCCGGAGGGAGTTTGTAGACGGTACGCGCCGGGACGACAAGCGCTTCGGCGAGGCCGCCGTTCAGGTGGACGCCGAAGGCCTGTTTGTTGAGGCAGAGATGTTCCTGCCCCCGGCGGCAGTAGCGGCACCCGGTGCAGTAGACGTGTGGCTCCACGGTGACGACGTCGCCTTCGCGCACGCTTTGCACGCCGGGGCCGAGAGCCTCGACAACGCCGGCGATTTCGTGACCGAGGACGATGCCGGGGGTGGCCGGGAATTCGCCGCGGAGGATATGGGTATCCGTGCCGCAGATGCCGACAACCTGCGGACGCAGGCGCACTTCACCAGCGGCGGGGGAGGGGAGGGGCAGGTCCTCCAGATGCAGCTCCCCTGGAGAATGGAAGACGACGCCTTTCATGCGGAGGTCCCGGAAATATTAGCGTGAAATCTCATACGGAATTCAGAGACAATAGCCATCATAATGCAAGCGGGGCTTTCGGTTGTGTGTATTGGTGTGGCCACCCACGATGTGATCGCGGTGGCGAGCGATCCGCTGTTGCCGGATGGGCGGATTGTGGCCGAGGCCATCGTGGAGGCCGGCGGGGGAAACGCGGCGACGGCGGCGGTGGTGCTGGCGCGACTGGGCGTGGCGGTGGAGTTTGTCGGCAGCATCGGGGACGACGCCGTTGGCGCGACGATCCGGAAACGCCTGGGCGAGGAAGGCGTTGGGATTTCGGGATTGCGGGAGGTGGTTGGGGGCCAATCGCCGGCAAGCGTGATCGTCGTGAATCCGGCGACGGCGCAGCGTTCGATTGTGACTCTGCCCGCGGCCGGGCTGACGTTGGAACTCAGCCCAGCCGATCTTGTAGCGTGCCGGCGAGCGGCGTGGATCCACGTCGACTATGCCGGGCATAGGGCGATTGCCCAGATTCGGCGAGCGGGGATTGCGGCGCTGGTTTCGCTGGACGCCGGGAATGCGGTTCCTGAGCTGGACCTGGGAGAAATTGAGCTGTATGCCCCGACGCGGAGTCAGCTGTGCCGGACGATGGGGACGGAGGATGTGCGGGACGCAATGCGCCTGGCGCTGCGGGCGGGACCGCGGATTGTCGCGGTGACGATGGGGGAAGAGGGCAGCGTAACCGGTGTGCGCGGGGGTGATGGGGCCGTGGAGTTTCTGGAGACGCCTGCGTTTCCGGTGGCGCGAATGGGAAGCACACTTGGAGCGGGAGATGTGTTTCACGGCGCGCTGGTGGCGGGGTTGGCTACAGGGCGTAGTGTGAGTGAGGCGTTGCTGTGGGCGAATGCGGCAGCGGCGTTGGCTTGCCGAGGTATTGACGGGCGATCGGCGATTCCAGGTTCGGCCGAGCTGGCGCAGTTTTTGGGCTCATCCAACGCGGAAGTCGCCGTCCTGGCGGACGCTGGGTCAGCCTAGGGACCAGGATCTCGTATGGCCCGAAAACTCGATCCGCCGAATCCCAAGGCCAACCAAGGGTTACATCTCTGTCCGAAACTTCGGGATTTGCGAGTCGGCGAGTGTCCCGGAAACTCCGCGGATCACACATGAGACGCCAAAATCGTGGACACGGCGCATACCTCCGGCGCGCCAGCCTTTTATGACTGATACCAGCGTGGCTGTGGTCACGACTACGCGGGGTCAAGCTGCGGCGCGATAGTAGTCGTTCAGCATGCCGCCCAGGCGCCCCCGGCGTTGGACCTCACTCGCGTTGCCGAGATGGCCAGGCTCGGGGCTGATCAGTTGGTTCGCCAGACCCTGGTGATTGCGCTCGCTGTGGTAGTGCTCCACAAAGTTCTGA
>CANNLB010000277.1 GCA_947505565.1 Acidobacteriota bacterium
ACTGGTTTTGGCGGAGCGAAGGGGGGTGGCGGCGGGCGGCGGCGGGGTTAGGGCTGATGGGTTTGCTGGGATTCCTTTTGAGTTCGCTGCAGTTGATGGCGGTTTGGGAGACGCTGCCGCATATCACGCGAGAGGCGCTGAGTTTGGCGATGTTTAATGAAAATGCGTTGCCGGGGGCGCATTGGGCGGGGCTGTTTGTGCCGAACGTGTTGGGCGGGATGCATGGGGTGCCGAGCTACGCCAAGGACGCGCAATTGGTGGAAGTGTTTCTGTATTGCGGCTTGGCACCGCTCGTGCTGGCGGGGCTGGCGAGAGGGCGGGATGCCTGGTTTTGGAGCGGGGTGTTTGTGGTGAGCGCGGTGCTGGCGCTGGGATTTGCACCGGTGCAGGAGGTGTTGTTTCGGGTTCCGGGCTACAACCTGTTTCGGGCGGCGGGGCGGCATCGGCAGGAGATGGCGCTGGCGGTGAGCGTGCTGGCGACGATGGGGTTGGAGCGTTTCGGGGAGGGTAGGCGGTGGCGGAGTTTTGCGGTGGTGGGGGCGATGGTGGCGGCGGGGTTGGGGTGGACGTCGATGGTGCCGATTCATGAGTCCGTGAACGTGGTGGTGAGTGGGTTTTCGGCGGCGCATTGGCGGGCGGTGAACACGCAGTGGCTGCATCCGACGTTGCTGTTTCCGGTGTTGGCGCTGGGCGCGGCAGGATTGTGTCTCTGGCGGAGAGCGCCGGGATGGGTGTGGGGTTTAGTGCTGCTGGTGGACGTTTGGAGCGTGAATCGGACGATCTACGCGAATCCGGATACGACGAGCCTGTATGGGCGGGAGCGGAAGAGTGAGATCCGGTATCTGTTTGAGAAGGGGTATGATCCGGTGCATGAGCGGATTCTGCCGATTGATCCGCGGGTGGGAGAGGCGTATCCGCTGCAAAGCATGATGTATGGGTTGAACGTGGCGAATGACTTCACGCCGATGTGGATGAAGCGGTATCAGGCGTTGACGGGGTTCGCGCTGAACGGCGCGGGCGGTGAGTTTCTGGTGGCGAGGCAGGCGCTGCTTTCGTCGTTGGGGGTGCGGTTTGTGTTGACGAAGTGGCCGGAGAGTGTCGCGGCGGTGCGCGGGGCGAAGGGCTACACGGAGTTGGCGGCGTCGCGGGAAGGAATTACGGTATTTGAGAATCCGGCGGCGTTGCGGCGGTTCCGATTTGCGCGGGAGGTCGTTCCGGTAGCGGATTTCGCGGCGGCGCAGGCTTTGTGGGCGAAGGCGGGCGGGTTTGAACCGGGTCGGCAGGCGATGGTGGAAGGAGCGGCGAAGGCGGAGACGTTGGGCGGTGGGCGGGTGGTAAGCGAACGGATCGAAAATACGCGGCTTGCATGGCGGGTGGCGACCGAGGGGGGGCGGAGCCTGTTTGTGGTGGCCGATACGTGGTTTCCGGGATGGACGGCGACGGTGGATGGGAAGGCGGTGCCGATCGAGATCGTGAATGGGGGCGTCCGAGGAGTCTTCATCGGCGGTGCCGGTGAACACGAGGTCGCGATGAGTTTTTGGCCGTGGAGTTTGACGGTGGGTTCGGGGCTGACGGCGTGCGGTTTCCTGTTGGGAGCGGCTCTGGTGCTGCGGAACGAAAGGACGTAGGAATGGCTAAGAAGAAGACGCAGACGATAACAAAGAGGAACGATGGTCGTATGGCCGAGCGGTTGATTCTGTGCGCGGTAACGCTCATAGCCCCCTTGATGGCTTATTGGTTGGGTCAGCATACGGCGGAGGTGCCGATCATCCACGACGCCGAGGGGTATCGGCTCATCGCCAAAGATATCGAGAAGAGCGGTATCTTTTCGAAACATTACTTGTCGGAGTTACGGACCTATGGGTGTCCGCCTTCCTGACCTTGGCATGGCAATTGGCGAAGGTGGTGGAGCGGCCGGAGCGGGTGTCGGTGTGGGCGGTTCAGGTGGGGCTCCATTTCGGGGCGCTGCGGCGTGCGGGAGTGCGCAGTTGGCGGCGGTGGTGGCGCATTCTTTTGCGCTTTTGTATCCGCGCTACTACCTGACCGAGACTTTGTCGCTTTCGATGGGGACGGCGCTGCTGGCGGGTGCCATTGCGGCTTGGGCGGGTCGGTTGCCGGGTTGGCTGCATGCGGTGGGCGGCTTGGTTTGCGGCGCGATGGTGATGGTGCGGCCGGCGAATCTGTTTATGGTTCCGGTGTGGTTGCTGGTGGTAGGTTTGGCGCTGCGTCGGCGGCAGTGGGTGGCGGTGTTGGGGCTATTCTTCATCCTGATTCCTTGGTGGCCGCAGTATCGGAACAACCAGCTTTATCACGGCGAGGCGACGCCGTTTGTGGCGACGAAACTGGTGCCGCTGCAGCAGAGGATGGGCGTGCTGTTTTTGAAGTACGCGACGTCGATTGTGCCGGGAGCCGATGCGCGAATTAAATACGAAAATCCATTCTTAGTCGATGTCGAGGCGGCGACGGCGGATCCGCTGGGATGGTACTTCCGGCATCCAATAGCGGGGCTGAAAACGTGGGTGGTCCATGTTTTTGCTCTGTTTGACCAGGATCTGCCGTTGCCCTATGTTGAGGATCCAGCGCCTTGGTATTCCCCGTTTGTCGCGGGGGCGAACTGGGCGGTGGTGGGGCTGGGATTTTGGACGATGGGATTCGTGTGGCGGAGGCGGAGCGAGCTTACGGCGGGGGAGAAAGGGGCGGTGATTCTGACGGGGACGTTGATCTTAGGACATATAGGATTGCACAGCCTGATGTTGGTGGAGGGGCGATATGGGGTGGCGTTGCTGATTCCGCTGTATGGGTTCGCGGCGGTTGGGCTGGTGGGCCTGCGGGGGAGGAAGGAGGGGTTGGCGGTGGGGGCGGTGTTGCTGGTCGTGAGCGGGGCCGGGGTGACGGCGTCGACTTGGTTGCAGCGCCAGGCACCGGCGATTCAGGGGGCAATGGTGGCGCAGGATCCGGGGTTAGGAGGGGTTGCCGAGAGGTTGACGGGTCGGGGGCAATGGACCGGCTGTACCATTCGGCTTGGTCGACATGGGCGATGTCGATGGCAGAGATTGGCCCGGACGCGGAAGGGATTTTGGTTTCCGATGGGAAGCAGGTGAGCGTGATGGAGCACGACGTGGTGGTGGAGCCGGAGCGGGAATACACCGTGTTGCTCGATGTGCAGGGCGAGGCGGGATCGACCGAGGGGTTGCGGGTGGAGTTTGCGGGGCAGAGCGCGGAGTGGCGAAAGCACAATGGAAACTACCAGCCAGCGAAGTTCATTTGGAAGACCGGGGCGGAAACGCCGGTCGGGGTACGATTGCGATTTTCATCGATGGCCCGGCGGCCGTTGCGGCTTCGGAAAGTCCAGTTTTCCGGGGGAGGCGAGAGATGGGCGGGGTGGAGCACGGGCAGCGCCGTGACCGGGTTTGATCGGGAGCCGGTGCTGTGTTCGGGCGGGACGGGTGGAATCAGTATCTTGTCGCGGCCGGTGAAGCTCGAAAAGAACACCGAGTATGTCGTAAGTGTTGCGGTCCGTGGGCCGGCGGGAAAGGAGCGGCTGACGATGGGGCAGGAGCAGCTATTGAGCGTGGACCTTTACGGGGGCGCGCAGTACGATCATCGGGAGCAAAACGCGCTGATCGAAGAATTTAGCGGGGAATTTGAGCAAAAGGAGTTCCGCTGGAACTCGGGAGCCGATGCCCCGGAGCAGGCGGAGCTGCGTTTCGTGACGATGAGTCAGAAACCGATACAGGTGAGTAACGTCGTATTTCGGAAAGCGGGAGACTAGTTCTTTCCGAAGGCCAGTTGGATGAAGAACATGACGACGGCACCGACAAGGGCGGAAGCGGGGATGGTCATGACCCACGCCCAGATGATGTTGGTGGCCAGACCCCAGCGGACGGCTTTGAGACGCTGAATGGAGCCGACGCCGACGATGGCACCCGCGATGACGTGGGTGGTGGAGACGGGCATCTTCAGATAGGTCGCAAAGAGAATGGACATGGCGGCGGCGGTTTCGGCACTGAAACCACCACGGGGCTTGAGGCGGGTGAGGCGGCCTCCCATCGTGCGGATGATCCGCCAGCCGCCGCTGAGCGTGCCGAGGCCGATGGCGATGTGGGCCGCGAAGATCACCGGGACGGGGACGACAAAGGTGTTCAAGTAACCGGCGGTGACCAGGACGCCGGTGATGATGCCCATCGTTTTTTGGGCGTCGTTGGTGCCGTGGGCGAAGGAGAAGATCGCCGAGCTGAGAAGCTGGAGCATGCGGAACCAGTTATCCATCTTGGTGGGGGAGGCGCGGCGGAAGATCCAGAAGATGGCGATCATTAACAGATAGGCGAGCAACATGCCGAGCAGAGGCGAGATAACGATGAAGGCGATGGTTTTGATCCAGCCATCGATGACGAGGGCTTCGAAGATGTGGGAGACGCCGACGGTCATGGCGACTTTCGCCATGGCGGCACCGCCGTAACCGCCGAGAAGGGCGTGGGAGGAGCTGGTGGGGAGGCCGAAATACCAGGTAATCAGATCCCACGTAATGGCTCCGAGGAGGCCGGCGAGGATGACATAGGGCGTGACGATTTTGAGGTCGACCATGCCCTTTCCGACGGTGGAGGCGACGCCCGTTTCGAACGCGAAGGCGGCGATGAAGTTCCAGAAGGCGGCCCAGGCGACGGCCTGGAAGGGCGAGAGGACGCGGGTCGCAATGATGGTGGCAACGGAGTTGGCTGCGTCATGAAAGCCGTTGATGTAATCGAAGGCCAAGGCGACCGCGATGATCAGGGCTACCAGGATGAGGGTGGTATCCATGGCGAAAGGCTAGCTATTTTTAACCACGATGTTCTGGAGGGCGTCGGCGACATCCTCGCAGGCGTCGACGGTGCTTTCCAGATAGTCATAAATCTCTTTGAGCTTGATGACTTGGATGGGGTTGGTTTCGTTGTCGAAGAGGTCAACGACCGCTTGACGGACGATCACGTCCACTTCGCCTTCGATGCGATTGATTTCGATGCAATGCTGCACGATCCGAGGCATGTCATCGAGCGCGGCGACGGCCTTCGTGAGTTCGCGAGAGCAATCGTGGATCAGGTTGCAGATTTGCACGATCGGACCGGGGATGGGATCGATGCGATAGGAGAGTAGGCGGTGAGCGACGTCTTCAATGCCATCGAGCACATCGTCGAGGCGGGAGCAGAGGGAATGGATGTCCTCCGGGTCGAGCGGAGTGATGAAGGTTTGGTTGAGCCGCGTG
>CANNLB010000278.1 GCA_947505565.1 Acidobacteriota bacterium
ACGAGCACCCCGATCCGAACCCTTTGCTCGCCGCGGCCACTCCGCCCAACGTGATGGACCTCATCCAGCGCTGCACGGCCAAGAACCCCGAGCATCGGATTCAAAGCTTCCATGCCATCGCCGACGTGCTAACGGGTATCCTCGCCGGAGCCTATCAGCCGACCGCTGCCACCCAGCCCACTGACCACCACTCCGCGACCCCGATCCCGGCTCCCGCCCCTTCGAAATCGACTCTCGTTCCGATCCTGGCCGTCGCCGGTGTCGCTGTCGTGCTCGTCGCCGCCGCTGTCTCCGGTTGGTTCTACTACAGCAAAAACAAAACCGAGCCGCACGCCAAACAGCCCGCACCGAAGCAAACACTGCCCGTCAAAGGCGGCTCCGTCCTCCCCGTTCCCGCCGGTCCTTATCTGGCCGGTATGAGTAACGTCTCGGTCGATCTCCCCGCTTTTTCGATCGATCGGACGGAAGTCTCAAACCAAGCCTATGCCGAGTTCGCCGCTGCCACCGGCCTTCCCCTGCCTGCCGACGCATCGGACCTCCCGGTCGTCAACGTCTCCTTCAACCAAGCCCAGGGCTTTTGCAAATGGGCCGGCAAGCAACTTCCCAACGAATCCCAGTGGGAGAAAGCCGCCCGCGGCACCGATGGCCGCAACTACCCCTGGGGTAGCGAGCTAAAGGTCGATCTCGTCATCGCGAAAGAAAATCCGCTCGCTGCCTCCGGCCCGGCAGCGGTCGATTCTCTCGCCGTCGGCAAAAGTCCCTTCGGCGTGCTGCACATGGCGGGCAACGTGTGGGAATGGGTGGACCGTCCCCACTCGCCCAGCCCCGCGGCCGTCGAAAACCTGCGCGCTGCCCTTAACCCACCGCCCAATGCGCAAGAACCCTGGCAGTACATCAAAGGCGGCTCCTACGATCGCGGGATCTCCGAAGCGCTCGCCTACGAATGGGTTAGCGTTCCCGCTCGGTTTTCCAGCCCCAATATCGGCTTCCGCTGCGTTCTTCCGTCTGCCCTTTAGTGCGGTTACCCGCCTAGAACCTTTACACTGAAGAAATGGGCAATATTCTCCAGTCCCTCCCTCTCGGGGACAAGGTCGGCATCGCGTTTTCCGGCGGCTTAGATACCAGCGCCGCCATCTATTGGATGCGGCAAAAGGGCGCGGTACCTTACTGCTACACCGCCAATCTCGGCCAGCCTGACGAACCGGACTACGACGAGATCCCCAAGCGCGCCATGGAGTGCGGTGCCGAACTCGCCCGGCTCATCGATTGCCGCCCGCAGTTGGTCCGCGAAGGCCTCGCCGCCTTGCAGTGTGGCGCCTTCCATATCACCACCGCCGGGGTCCCCTATTTCAACACCACCCCCATCGGCCGCGCCGTCACCGGCACCATGCTCGTCGGGGCGATGAAGGAAGACGAAGTCAATATCTGGGGCGACGGCAGCACGTACAAGGGCAATGACATCGAGCGCTTCTATCGCTACGGCCTCATGGTCAACCCCAAGCTCAAGATCTATAAACCCTGGCTCGACCAAACCTTCATCGACGAACTCGGTGGCCGCAAAGAGATGTCCGAGCTCCTCGAAAAAGCTGGCCTCGGCTACAAAATGTCGAAGGAAAAGGCCTATTCCACTGATTCCAACATCTGGGGAGCCACCCACGAAGCCAAGGATCTGGAGTTCCTCAACGCCGGCATCAAGATCGTCGAACCCATCATGGGCGTCGCCTTTTGGAAAGAAGAAGTCGCGGTGAAGGCCGAAACCGTCACCGTCGAGTTTCACGAAGGTCTGCCTGTTGCGCTCAACGGCCAGCGTTTTGACGATCAGGTCGCCCTTATCCTGGAAGCCAACCGCATCGGCGGCCGCCACGGCCTCGGCATGAGCGACCAGATCGAGAACCGCATCATTGAAGCCAAAAGCCGCGGTATCTACGAAGCACCCGCCATGGCGCTGCTCTTCATCGCCTACGAGCGGCTTCTCTCTGGCATCCATAACGAAGGCACGCTCGAGCAGTATCACACGCTCGGTCGCCGTCTCGGCCGCCTGCTCTACGAAGGCCGCTGGTTCGATCCCCAAGCGATGATGCTGCGCGAAACCCTCCAGCGTTGGGTAGCCAAGGCTGCCACCGGTGAAGTCTCCATCGAACTCCGTCGCGGTAACGACTATTCGATTCTCGATACCAAGAGCCCCAACCTCACCTACAAGCCCGAGCGCTTGACCATGGAGAGCGGCAAGGGAGAGTTCAGCCCGCTTGACCGCATCGGGCAGCTCACCATGCGCAACTTGGACATTACCGATAGCCGCGACAAACTCTTTATCTACTCCAGCGCCGGGCTCATCGGGCCCGGAGCGTTTGAAGGCATGCGCCTGCTCGAAGGCGAAAAGAGCGAAGACTAGGCTAGGTCTTCAAGCCGGATCGAAGCGGTCTCCGCCGCCAGCGGAGCCACCGCTTCGTTCACCGCATAGGCCGCAATCGATCCGTAGTCTCCCGATGCACCGCGGGTCAACTGTGATCTCGGTTCAATCGAAAGCCCCTGCTCGACATGTTCCGCGCCGAACGCTTGGCGGAGCCTCTGCAAGAAAAAGTGCAGAAACACCGAGTGCAAGGTCGGCTTTCCTCTCGGCGGGATCCACTCCCCGTCGATCAACGCAGACCAGTCCAAAAAATCAAAGCCAGGACACGAGAACACCGGCAACGAACATGTGGCTCGCCCTTCGGAGCTCTGCGTTCAATACCCGAATCGGGAGAAATCAGGCTTTTCCACGCTGTCTAGTTTAGCCAGCCAAGCGGTGTCTTGACGCCAAGCTTCATCGTTGCCGGACCTGTAAAAAGTGCGTTCGCTTGGCTTGGCGAAGTGTTCGAACCGTGTAAGAAAGTGAACAAACTCTGGTTGCAGCTTCGGCTTGAGCCCACAGAACGTAACCAGCTGGGTGAGCGGCTCGGCCGAGGCCACCAACTCCTCGTAACGAATCAGCAGAGCACGATCAGCAAGAGACTCCATGAAGTCGAACGCAGAGCTGTAATAGGCAAAGTAGTCCTGCAGCGTTTGAGTCAGAAACTGCATGCTAATGTCATTGTCTTTGTCAAGATTCGGTACGCCATGCCACCTGTCGCGGTTGACGCGTTACAGACTGTAAGCGGTGGCGAAAGGATTCCTAATAAGAACAATCACCGGATTGCCGCCATCTATAGGGCGGCCATGGCCGCCATTGATCCAAACGGGCTGATAGGCCACGCCGGGCTCCCGCAGATCGAGTCCGTAAAGCACTTCCGGGTTCAGCTCTTGTTGCCGGCCAATCGCCTCGGCGTTCGCTAGGTGGGCATGCGAGCGAGTGATCAGGTCAAACAGCCCTGAGGTGCAGTACTGAAAGAAGTGAGACCCCGTCCGAGGGAAAGCGAAGCAGTCGATCTCCTTCAGGAGTTGGCCAAAATAAAAGAGGTTTCGCATGGTCTGTTCGGCACCCTTCGAGCGCTCTACCAAAAGCCGCTCAATCACCACATCTATAGCAATCACGAATCGTAGCACAATAGTTATGACGAAAAACACCTCAAATACCTGAAGTACCGCGCCATCGGCCCCTACCGCGGCGTCTCCGTAGGCGCCCTCGCCGTCTCCGCGTCGCACCCCAAAATCCTCTCCGTCGGCATGGGCGAACAGCCCATCCGCGACAACGCCTCCCACCGCAATGGCGTCTAAAAATCCATCGACGCCGGCCGCATCTGCCTCCATGCCCCCCCGAAAAATCGATATCGCCTACGTCTGCGCCCTCGGCCACTCTGGTGACGACCGACCTTGCCGCGTGCAATAAACTGGTTCGCGACTCGGCGCTCCCGGCGGTCATTCCAAAAGATAAGTAGCCCACCGCCGACTTGTACAATAACGGCATGACCCCGACCGAAATCGCCGAACATCCCCTCCTCTCCACCAACTGGTACCACAAGCTCGAACTCCTGCCGGGTCTGGTGACCAATGGCCCGGGGTTCGATAACTTGGTGGTCACCCGCGCCATGCTCAACGGAATCGACGTCGCCGGGCAAAACTGTCTGGACATCGGGGCCATGGACGGGTTAGTCGCCTACCTGTTGGAAAGGCGGGGAGCCGGGCGGTCCGTCGCCTACGACCGCAACAGTCGGCCGCTGAATCCCATCTCGAACGGAGACCGCTTCCGGTTCGCTCGGGAAGCGCTCGGCTCGAACGTCGAGTTCTTGTGGGACATGCCCCTAAAGCACGTCTGGGCCGCGTCGGCCGAGATCGGCCTGCGAACCTACGACGTCGTCGTCTTCGCCGGAGTTCTCTATCACATGTTCGACCCGCTGGCCGGGTTGGCCGTCGCGCGGAACCTGGTCCGGGATGGCGGTTTGATCGTCGTCGAAACCGGTGCCACCCTGGACGCCAGCGCCAGCATGCACGCCAACGTCGGCGGACGTTTCTATCCGGCGGACGACTACTGGCTGCCCTCCGTTCGCACTCTCGAATACTGGATGCGGTTTCTGCACCTGGAACCCATCGACGCTACGTTTCTCCATCACCGGGTGGTAGACGGCTTGCCGGTGATCCGGGTCGCCGTGACGTGCCGGGCGGTGGAGAGTTTCCGCGCGACGCCCGACGACGACTGGATGCGCCGCCAGAACCTCGGGGCCTTTGTACCGGACTTCCAGGAATGCCTGAACTGGGACGAGGTCAAGAGCGATAAGCCCCCGGTGCCGTATCAGCACTCCGGCCGGCACATCGCCCGGCATCCCGGCTCGGACGTGCTCGACCTGTTCTCGACGTTGACTTCGAGCCCGGCCATGCTGGCGGCGGAGCATCCGGAGCTGATGCAACTGCTGCTGGCCGATCGCTGAGCCACTCTCTGGAACCGAACGTGGCCGGGGGACATCCCTTAGGTACGTGCCACTGCTTGAACTACGCCCCGCCGGCTTGTACTGTCCGCCGGGGGACTTTTATATTGACCCGTGGAAGGGCGTGGATCGCGCGATCATCACGCACGGGCACGCTGACCACGCGCGGGGCGGTTCCCAGGCGTACCTGTGCTGCCGTGACAGTGTCGCCATCCTGCAAACGCGCCTCGGGCCCCAGGCTTCCATCCAGGGCGTGGCGTATGGCGAGACCGTCCACTTTAGCGGGGTGAACGTTACTCTCTACCCAGCCGGGCATATCTTAGGCGCGGCTCAGGTTAAAGTCGAAAGCGGCGGCTATTCGTGGGTCGTCTCCGGAGACTACAAAGTAGAGCCCGACGCC
>CANNLB010000279.1 GCA_947505565.1 Acidobacteriota bacterium
CGAGTAAATCGGATCCAACTTCGCCCCCGGCTGCATCCGCGCCAACTCTTTCAAATAGCCGGTCCTCATGTCATACACCCAGCCGTGTATCTCCGGCACCTGCCGGTCGTGCCACGCCCGCTGCACAATCGACGTCTCCGCCAAATTCTGCACCTGCTCCATCACGTTCGCCTCCACCAACCGATCAAACCGCGCTACCGGATCCGATATCGTTTCCAGTTCCCGGCTGTACAGCCGATAGACGTCCTTAATGTGCCGCAGCCACTTATTGATCAGCCCCAAATCCTTCCGCCCCATCGCGTTCTTCACGCCGCCGCAACCATAGTGCCCGCACACTATCACGTGCTTCACCTGCAGCACTTCCACCGCGTACTGCAACACGCTCAGCATGTTAAAGTCCGTGTGCACCACTAGGTTCGCCACGTTCCGATGGACAAACAACTCCCCCGGCTGCGTCCCCGTAATCTCCTCCGCCGGTACCCGCGAATCGGAACATCCAATCCACATGAATTCCGGCTTCTGATCCAGCGCCGATTGCCGAAAAAATTGCGGATCCACGCTCATCTTATCTTGCACAAACGCCTTATTGGCGAGCAGTAACTTGCGAAAAGATTCCATAGGGTTCACTTCCAATGATCGTTGACGTTTTTCGTTTCCACCGTAATATTCTTGTACGGCGCTGACCGCTGGAAATCCTCAATCACTTCAAAGATATCTCGGTCCATATAGAGCGACCTCGTCGCGTCGATGATCAGCGTCGTATTGGCGGGTAATGCATTCAATTTCGTCCGCAACTCGCTCTTATTGACAAACGTAATGTCTTTGTTGAAGCGCAGAAAATACCAATCGTCCTGACTAACCACCGAGATCGCCGACCGATGATTTCCCCGAATAACAAAAAACACTCCCAGTACGAGGCCAATCACCACCCCTTTCAAAAGGTCAGTGAACACAATCGCCAAAACGGTCACCACAAACGGCAAAAACTGGTCCCATCCTAACTTGAACATGGAAAGGTAGATCTTTGGCTTCGTTAGCTTATAACCCACCATGATCAACACCGCCGCCAAACTCGCCAGCGGCGTCCAGTTCAAATACATCGGAATGGCCACCACCGCCAGCAACATCAACACCCCATGGAAAATCGCCGAAACCCGCGTCCGTCCCCCCGAACTCACGTTCGCAGAAGTCCGCACCACCACCGAAGTTACCGGCAAGCCACCAATCATCCCCGAAACCATGTTGCCGATCCCCTGCGCCACTAACTCCCGATTGGGCGACGATATCCGCCGAAAAGGATCGATCCGATCCCCCGCCTCCACCGACAGCAAACTCTCAATACTGGCCACCAACGCAATCGTCCCCGCCGCCGTCCAAATCCGCAAATCCCCATACCGCGAAAAATCCGGCAGCATGAACTCCAGCGCATTTACCATCGGCAACTGCACCAAATGCTCTGCCTGCACCAACTTAAAGCCCGGCAAAAACAACCCAAAGGCATTGTTGATCGCAATTCCCAAAACCACCACCACCAGCGGACCCGGCACCAGCAAGGGAACCCTCGCCCCCCGTGCCGACCATTGATCCCACAAAATCAACACCAAAACACTCAACACCGAAATCACGACCGCCCCCGCGCTCGCGCTCATCACTCCGCTAATGACATCGGTAAACGTATTGCTCCCGTTCGCCGCAATAAAGGATAAGTCACCCTCAAAGTCCTTATCCCGCCCCAAAGCATGTGGAATCTGCTTCAAGATGATCACCAGCCCAATCGCCGCCAACATCCCCTTTATCACCGAATTCGGCACATAGTCACCGATCACCCCCGCCCCCAACAAACCCAGCCCCAATTGCATCGCCCCCGCCAGCACCACCGCCAGCAAAAAGCCCTTAAACGATCCAATCGATTGAATCGCCGTAAACACAATAATCGTCAATCCCGCCGCCGGGCCGCTCACGCTGATCGCCGAACCCGACAGCGCCCCCACCACAATCCCACCCACAATTCCCGAGATAATCCCTGCAAACAGCGGTGCGCCCGAAGCCAAAGCGATGCCCAAACACAACGGCATCGCCACCAGGAACACGACTAATCCCGCCGGACCATCAAACTGCTTAAAATTAGCCCACGAAGGCGATAACGACGCCATGTTAGAGGTAGAAACTGATTTCATCGTCTTCGCCGACATTTAATCGAAACTCCATTCCTTGAATCACCCCATCTAACTGAGCAGGGGACCGCAATCCCACGATAGCACCGGTCACCTCCGGCCGCCGCAAAACCCACGCCAGCGCCACTTCTCCCGGTGCCACCCCATACCGTTCCCCGATCTCCCGCAGCTTCTCCACCAGCTCCAAATTCTTCGTCAACGCCGGCTCTTGGAACTGCGCCCACCGCTTCCGATGGTCATCTTCCGGCATCGCCGCAATCCGCTCCCGCGTCATCGCCCCCGTCAACATTCCCCGCCCCATCGGCGAGTAACAAATCACCCCAATCCCATTCGCCCCCGCATGCGGCAGAATCTCCGCTTCCACCTCCCGCGTCAGCATCGAGTAAGGCGGCTGCAGCGTCGAAATCGGCGCAATCGCCGCCGCCCGTTCCATCTGGGCTTTTGAAAAATTCGAAACCCCGATCCACCGCACTTTTCCTTCCGCCTGCAACTCCGCCATCGCCGTCCAGCCCTCTTCGACGTCCTCGTCCGGCTCCGGCCAATGCATCTGGTACAGGTCGATTGCTTCCACGCCTAACCGCCGCAAACTCGCCTCGCACTCCGCCCGCACCGAACCCCGCTTCAACCGCTTCCCAATCACCCGATTCTCATCCCAAACTCGCCCGCACTTCGTAAACACATACGGCTTCGCCGTCATCCCTTCCAAAGCCTTCGCCACAACTTCTTCTGAATGACCCAGCCCATACACAGCCGCCGTGTCCACCCAGTTCATCCCCGCCTCCACCGCCGCGCGAATGGCATTCACGGAGTCGGCATCATCTTGCGGACCCCAGCCGAACGCCCAGCCCCCTCCCCCGATCGCCCAAGCTCCTACGCCCAGCGGCGTAATCATCAAATCCGTATTGCCTAGTTGCCGTTTTTGCATCCATAACCAGCATACCCGAATCCTCGGCCAAATCCTCTTCCGCAAACGCATTAGCGGCTGGTCCCCGCCCTATCAAGGACCAAACACAACTGCGGGAAACCGGTAGTGTAATCGGGATTTCTAGCTCAGTGGGACAACTCGAAGGCGGATGCAACCGTCCGCGCCCATCGCGTCAGCTTCGAGCTAGCAATCACAATTTTCAAGGATTCATTCGGCGTCGCCCAACCCTTAACCGGTGCGGACCTGAAGCAAATGAAACGGATACCATCTGCCAAACTTATCCGTCTAGCCTATGAATTGACGCGGGAAAAGTTCGCCGTCCGCTTCCATATCCCCCTAATTAAATGCCGCGTCCCTCAGTAACACGTTCAAAGGGCAATAAGCCCTCCTGGGATCCCTTCGTCTCCTCGCTTTCGACTACTGGCCCAACCGCCAATCGCTCCGAGCGTTACGCCCACAAGCCGAACCGCATCCCGCCTAGCCCGACCTCATCATCTCCGCTACCTCTTACCGAACCAGCAAAGGTCCCCTGTCACCAACACTGACCTCGAGCTAGCCCTCGAACTCCTCTCCTCCGAAGCCCATCACCGCGACCAAATCGTCCTCCTCCTCCGCCCAGCCCGCCTCAAACCTCCTCCCTCCTGGCCGCAAGTTCTAACCTCGAAGCCCCGCCTCCTCCAAAATTGACATAAGCTAAATCGATGCGGCTTCTCTTCCTCCTCGCCACCACCCTTTCCGCCCAACAAATCATGTTCCCCCCCGTCCGCGGCACCCGCGAGATGGTCGGCGCCGCCAATAACTTCGAAGTCGAAGCCGGCTTCCGCCTCCTCACCTCCGGCGGCAACGCCGTCGACGCCGGCGTCGCCTCCACCCTCACCGCCGCCGTCACCGAACAAGCCCGCTTCGGCCTCGGCGGCGAAATGCCCCTCATCATCACCTTAAAAGGCAAGCCCCCCATCGTCATCTCTGGCGTCGGTACCGCTCCCAAACTCGCCACCGTCGACTACTACTCCAAACGCACCCCCGAACCCTGGGAAGACCTCTCCCGCCTCGCACCCATCCCCGGTGAAGGAATCCGCGCGGCAATTTTACCAGGAGTCTTCGATGGCCTCATGCTCGCCCTCCAAAAGTACGGCACAAAGTCCTTCGCTGAAGTCGCCCAACCCGCCATCGAGTACGCCGAAGGCTTCCCGCTAGGCGAAGAGTTCGCCAACTTCATCAAAAACGGCGAGCGCCTGCTCAACACTTGGCCCACCTCCAAAGCCTTCTTCATGCCCAACGGAGCCCCGCCCTCCCGCGGCCAAATCCTGCGCCTGCCCGCCCTCGCCAAAACCCTCCGCGAACTCGTCGCCGCCGAAAAGAAGCAGCGAGGAAATCGCACCAAAAAACTCCAAGCCGTCCGCGACTACTTTTATCGAGGCCCCATCGCCCAGAAAATCGCGACCTTCTCCGAAGCCAACGGAGGCCTAATCCGTCTCGAAGACATGAAGGCCTTCCACGCCGTCGAAGACACCCCCCGGACCACCTCGTATCGCGGCTACACCATCGTCAAGCCTGGCTTCTGGACTCAAGGCCCCGTCATGCTCCAAGCCCTCAACATCCTTGAAGGCTACGACCTCAAAGCGATGGGCCATAACTCCCCTGCCTTTCTTCATACGCAAGTCGAAGCAGTTAAACTAGCCTTCGCCGACCGCGACGCCCACTACGGAGACCCCAAGTTCGCCAAAATCAACGAAGCCACTCTCCTTTCGAAGGAGTACGCCGCCGCCCGCCGCAAGTTCATCAACCCCGACAAAGCCGACATGAACTCCCGCCCCGGACCCGTAGCGACTGAACACAACAGCGTCCAGGACACGACCTGCGTTAATGTCGTCGACAAGCAAGGAAACGCCTTTAACGCGACGCCCTCCGGAGCCTGGCTCCCCAGCGTCATCGTCGGCGACACCGGCATCCCCCTCTCGACGCGCCTCCAGAGCTTCGTCACCACTAAGGGCCACCCCAACGAACTAGCCCCCGGCAAGCGCCCCCGCGTCACCCTCAGCCCCACCACGGTTCTCAAGCCGGACGGCAGCCTCCACCTCATCATGTCCACCCCCGGCGGCGACAATCAGGATCAAGCCATGCTCCAGGTCTTAATC
>CANNLB010000280.1 GCA_947505565.1 Acidobacteriota bacterium
GTCCGGTCGCTGGGTTTCTAGTCCGGCCCCCAATTCGAGCAACGCATCCACCCAATCGATCCGCCGCAGCAGGACCGCCCAATGAATCGCACGGTTCCCGCGTTGATCGGCGACGGCCAGCAGACCCGGCACCTGGAGCGCTCGTGCAACGTCCCCGGCGCGCATCGCGGCGGCCATCTCCGCGCCTTCGGGGCAGATGCCGAATTTGTCCAGCAAATGGGCCTCCAGCAGCCGCACCAGCGCGTCATGGTGACGTTCTCGGGCCATCCGTAGGAATCCGTCTCCATCGACCATATTGACCGCGTCGGCACCCTGCCCGAGTAGATACGCGGCCACCTCGAGTCGACCTTCCCGCACGGCGAAATGGAGCGGCGTCCGATAGGCGAAGCAGCAGTTGACAAGGGCCGGCCTGCATTCGACTAACTCACGAACCGTCGCCAAATCGCCGACGTCCGCTCCCCGCAGCATGGCCCAGACCTCCGCTCCGGTTCCGGGCGACCACTCTAGCTCCGCCATCGTCTCTAACGCAGATGGTTGTGTCATAAACTCGTAGAATATACGCAATCTACTCCGTATGGAAGCCCTGCTCACTCTCCACATTTCGCTCGTCGCCCCCCCGCCTGGAGTCGACTTCGGCGTGCAAAAAGGTCGCGGAAACCGCTACGAAACCGTGCAACTCCAGCGCTCCACCGGTGCCGATCTTTGCTTCACCGTCACCCTCCCCGCCAACCTCTCGGGCCCTTTCGTGCAAGGCCCCCCCGGCGCCAGATTTCTTTACCTTGACATCGGCTCTTACGCCGGCCAAATCGATGCTCCTTGGTCCCGCCGCCTGAAAGTTCCCTTGAGCGGAATCACCCCCTTACTCGTCGGACCGCCGCCCCACCAGGTGGCAACCTCCATCGCTGGCACGGCTAAAGACGGGGGGCCCACTTGTGCCACGCCCAAACCCTTTGCCGGTTGGCACAGCCTATAGCGGCTCGGCCTGGATACAATCGGTCGTGTCCTTTTTCCTCCGTTGGCTCTCCGCCCTCGCCCTCGTGGCGGTCACTTATGCCCAGCCGTACTCTACCTGGCGCGATTACGGCGGCTCGGCCGACTCTGCCCAATACTCTTCCCTGACGCAGATCAATCGGACCAATGTCCACAAGCTCCAGCGCGCCTGGACCTTTCCGACGGGTGACAATGCCCGCTATTTCTTCAATCCGCTGGTGATCGACGGGACGATGTATGTGTTGGCCAAGAGCAACTCGCTGGTGGCCCTCGACGCTGCCACGGGGAAGGAACTGTGGAGTTCGGCACCGGATCCGGACATCAAAGTGATCACCAACCGGGGCTTCAACTATTGGGAAAGCAAAGACCGGTCGGACCGGCGGCTGCTGCTGTCGGTGAACCACACCCTGCGCGCTTACGATGCGCGCAACGGCAAGCTGATTCCCTCGTTTGGGTCGAACGGGCGCGTTGATTTGAAGCAGGGCTTAGATCGTGATCCGCAGGCGCTGGCTTTGGTGCAATCGCTGACGCCGGGGCGGGTATTCGAGAACCTGCTGATTCTCGGATCGGCGACCAACCAGGGCTATGGTTCGGCGCCGGGCGATCTGCGCGCTTTCGATGTGCTGAGCGGCAAGCTGGTGTGGACGTTCCATACGATCCCGCGGCCGGGGGAGTTCGGCTATGAGACCTGGCCGAAGGACGCATGGAAGACCGTGGGCGGGGCCAACGTGTGGGGCGAGATGTCGGTCGACGAGAAGCGAGGGATTCTTTATGCGCCCACCGCGTCGGCCAAGTACAATTTCTACGGGGTCGACCGGGCGGGGGCCAATCTGTTTGCGGACAGTCTGCTGGCGCTGGACGCGCGGACCGGGAAACGGCTTTGGCACTTCCAAATGGTCCACCACGATATCTGGGATTACGACGACGCGACCGCGCCGAAGCTGCTAACGCTGCGCCACGAAGGCAAGTCGGTCGACGCGGTCGCCCAAGTCAGCAAGCAGGGATTTGTGTGGGTCTTCAACCGGGTCACAGGCCAGCCGTTGTGGCCGATTGAAGAACGACCGGTTCCGAAGTCCGATATGCCGGGAGAGATCGTCTCGCCGACGCAACCGTTTCCCGTCAAGCCGCCGCCGTTTGCTCGGCAGAAGTTTACCGTCGAGGACCTGAGCCCGTACCTGAGCCCGACCGACCGTGCCCGGTTTCGGGATGAGATTTTGTCCGCTCGCAACGAAGGGCTCTTCACGCCGCCCGGCACCCGACCGACGATCCAAATGCCCGGGAACAACGGCGGAGCGAACTGGGGCGGTGCCGCGATTGACCCGCCGAACGGGTCGCTTTTCGTTGTTTCGAAGGATCTGCCCTGTCTCTTAAAGCTTGAGTCCGAGGAGACCGTGACCTCCCGGACGGCGAATACGCCGGAGCAGAAGGGGCAACTGAGTTATGCCAAGCATTGCCTGACCTGCCATGGGGCCGATCGTACAAGCCAGCCTTCGATCGCCGACGCGCCGATTCGGCTGACGCGGCGACAAATTGAGAACGCCATACGGCAGGGCCAAGGCCCGATGCCCGGCTTCCCGACGCTGCCCGCCGAGGAGTTGAGCGACCTGATAGCCTATCTGTACAACCCCGCGCGCGCCGCCGCCACGGTGCCGGCCGGGGACCGCAACCCGAACGCGATTGACCGTTACTACACCGGATTCGGTTTCATGATCGCCAGCGACGGGCTTGCTCCGATCAAGCCGCCTTGGTCGACCTTGACGAAATACGATCTCAATAAGGGCACGATTGAATGGCAGATTCCGTTGGGCGACGTGCCGGATTTGGCGGCCAAAGGCATCACGAACACGGGGTCGCATTATCCGAAGGTGGGGCCGGTGGTGACGGCGGGAGGAATCATTTTCACGGGGACGCGCGACCGCCACATTCGCGCTCTCGACACCGCTACGGGTAAGCCGTTGTGGGAAGCAGAGGTAGACACGGCAGTCGAAGGCATTCCGGCAATATACCAGGTGAATGGCCGCCAGTATGTCGTGTTCTGCGCCGCTGCTCAGGTCGGGCTGACCCCGGGCACGCAGAAGAAGATTCAAGGCTCCTATGTTGCGTTCGCTCTACCGCAGTAAGTGCGTGGATCGGAAAGCGTAATGCTGCTAAAATTTATTAGTGTGCCCGCTGGTGTAACGTCAGGGGTTTCTATCCCTATGTCTCATCTGTCGTTGATTTCGTGCGCCGTTCTGTTTGGCACGCTCGCCCTTTCTTCTTGTGCGCGCGAAGGGGCTTCTGCTTCGGCCAACGGGGCTGCGGCGCCCGCCCAAGCGGTTCGTGCGGTGCAGGCAACCTCCGCCAATGTCCCGCTCGAGATCGCCGCCATCGGTAATGTCGAAGCCAGCTCCACAGTTGAAGTGAAAGCGCGCGTCACCGCCCCCGTCGTGCGGGTGCATTTCGTCGAAGGCCAGGACGTGCGCCAAGGGCAACTGCTGTTTGAACTCGACGCTGAACCGTTTCAGCGCCAACTGGCCGAGATCGAAGCCAACATCGCTCGCGACATCGCTAACGCGAAGCAGGCGGAGGCCAACATCGCCCGCGACAGCGCGAATTGGAAGAACTTGGAGGCCATCGCCCGACGCAGTCTGCAATTGAAAAAGGAAGGGATCTTTTCGAGCGAGCAGGCCGACCAGGCGGCGACCAATGCCGACGCGGCTAAGGCCGCCGTAGACGCGGGTGGAGCCGCCGTCGAGAGTGCCAAGGCGGGTGAACGGGCCAATCGGGCCCGTCTGCAGGAGACGCGCCTAGTCCTCGACTACACCAAAATCTATGCGCCCATCTCGGGGCGAGCCGGGGTGATTTCGGCCCAATTGGGCAGCCTCGCCAAGCAGCACGACAACACGCTGGTCACGCTGCTACAGTCGGCCCCGGTCCACGTTTCGTTCTCGGTACCCGAGAATCTTCTCCCGCAAGTCCGCCGGTATCAGAGCCAAAAGCCGATGACGATTGTCGCCATCGCCGATGGCAATCGGGCGAGTACCGGCGTCTTAAACTTCATCGATAGCGCCGTCGATGTGACCACCGGCGCCATCAAGCTGAAGGCTCTTTTTACGAACGCCGATCGGGTGCTTTGGCCGGGCCAATTCGTCAACGTCCGGGCCCGCCTGAACGTGGAGCAGGACCGGGTTCTGGTCGCCTCGCAGGCGGTGCAAACGGGTCCTAAGGGGAAGTATGTTTGGGTCCTGGACGCTGCCAATAGCGGCGTTTCCATGCGCGACGTGACGGTTCTCCGGCTCTATACTCCGCCCGGAATGGTCGAACAATCGGTGATCGGCTCTGGTCTCAGCGCTGGGGAGAGCGTGATCTCGGAAGGGCAGAAGCGGCTGGGGCCGAACGCGAAAGTCCGACTTCTGCCGCCCGGCCCCACGGCCGCCAACTAACGCCTATGGCCATCACAGATATCTTCATCACGCGCCCGGTCGCCACGACCTTGCTGATGGTCGGCCTGGTGGGTTTCGGCCTGATCAGCTACTTCTCGCTGCCGGTCAGCGACCTTCCGCCGGTGGAATACCCCACCATCCAAGTGACGGCCAGCCTGCCGGGGGCCAACCCCGATATCATGGCGTCGTCGGTGGCCACGCCACTAGAAAAGGCGTTCTCCAACATCGCCGGGGTGGATAGTATGTCGTCGGCCAGCACGAACGCTTCCACTACGATTACGCTCCAATTCGACTTCAGCCGTACGATCGATTCCGCTGCCCAGGACGTGCAATCGGCCATCTCTCGAGCCGCCGGCGAACTCCCTCGCAACATGCTCGCGCCGCCTTCGTTCAAGAAGGTGAACCCGGCTTCTCGACCGGTTCTTTATCTGGCGCTGACCTCGGAGACAATGACCCTGGCAGCCCTCAACGAGTTTGCCGAGAACCTGATCGGTCGACGCGTTTCGATGGTGAACGGGGTCGCGCAGACCTCCGTTTTTGGGGGCCAAAAATACGCCGTCCGCGTGGAAGCCGACCCGGACCGTCTGGCGGCGCGCCAAGTGGGTTTAGAAGATATTCGGAGTGCCCTCGCGCAGCAAAACGTCAATCTGCCGGCCGGTTCCATGCACGGGATCACCAAAGCCTATACGGTGCAGTCCAACAGCCAACTCACGGCCGCCGACCAGTTTCGTCCGATGATCGTGGCCTTTCGCAACGGCAATCCGGTGCGTCTGGAAGACGTCGCCATCGTCCGCGATAGCGTGAATTTTGAGCGGAGCGTCTTC
>CANNLB010000281.1 GCA_947505565.1 Acidobacteriota bacterium
GAGGGGTTGGCCGTCCTGATCGGTCATGGATTGCAGCCGACGGAGGTTGTCGGCGAGCGGTTCGTGGTTGGGGTCGGCGGGGTCGGGTTCGATGACGGTGACGATGGTGCGGGCGTCCGTGAAGCGGGCGAGGTCGTCGACGTGGCCGTGGGTATCGTCGCCGGTGATGCCCTTATCGAGCCACAGGATCTTCGTCAGGCCGAGATGCTGGCAGAGGACCTTTTCGATCTCGGATTGGGAGAGATGCGGGTTGCGGGCTTGGATGGGGCTGAGGAGGCATTCTTCGGTGGTGAGAAGGGTTCCAAGGCCGTTGACGTCGATGGAGCCGCCTTCCAGGACGAAGCTTTTGCGCTTGGCGGTGGGAGCGATGACCGGCAACTTGAGCTTCGCGGCGATGTAGCCGGGGAGGGCGTCGTCGTTTTGCCAGTTATCGTATTTGGCCCAGCCGTTGAAGTGCCAGTCGGTGATTTTGAGTTTTCCGGTGTTGGATTTTACGAAGATGGGGGCGGTGTCGCGGAGCCAGCTACGGTCGGTGCGGGCGAGATGGATATCCAGGGCGGCGAGGGTGGCGTGTTCCTGCTGGGCGGCTTTGATAGCGGCCTTGGCGGCGCGTTCATCGGCACAGATGAGGTGGACGATTTCGTGGCGCGTGAGCTTGGCAATCAGCTTGCCGTAGAAGTGGGGGATGGGTCCGAACTTGCCGGGCCAATCCGATTTCTCATGGGGCCAGGCGAGCCAGGTGCCTTCGTGGGGCTCCCATTCGGCGGGCATTCTCCAGGTTGTGTTGGCGGCCATTAGTCGAGGAACCTTTTCGTGATGTCGCCGTAGGCGTCGATGCGGCGGTCGCGGAGGAAGGGCCAGTTGCGGCGGACTTCGTCCTGGACTTTAGGATCGCATTCGTAGACGAGGATCTCTTCCTGGTCGCTGGAGGCCTCGGTCAGGACCCGGCCAAAAGGGTCGGCTAAGAATGAGTGGCCCCAGAATTCGAGGCCGGCGTCGGTGGGTCCTTTCTCGAAACCGATGCGGTTGACGGCGGCGACGTAGATGCCGTTGGCAATGGCATGGCTGCGTTGAATGGTCTGCCAGGCGTCGAGTTGAGCGGGGCCGTACTCTTCTTTTTCGGCGGGGTGCCAGCCGATGGCGGTGGGGTAGAAGAGAATGCTCGCGCCTTGGAGGGCGGTGAGGCGGGCGGCCTCCGGATACCACTGATCCCAGCAGACGAGAACGCCGATGCGCGCGAACTTCGTATCGAAATTTTTGAAGCCAAGATCGCCGGGGGTGAAGTAAAACTTTTCGTAGAAGAGGGGGTCGTCCGGGATGTGCATCTTCCGGAACATGCCGAGCAATTCGCCACCGGCGTCGTGGACGGTCGCGGTGTTGTGATATAGACCCTGCGCTCGTTTTTCGAAAAGCGAGCTGATGATGGCGACGTCGAGTTCCTTCGCCAACTGGCCCATCACTTTCGTGGCGGGGCCGGGGATGGTTTCGGCGAGATCGAACAGGTCCGCCTTCTCTTCGCGGCAGAAGTACTGGGAGCGAAAAAGTTCCTGGAGGCAGATGACCTGACCGCCGCGGGCGGCGGCTTCGCGAACCTTGACAGCGGCTTTTTCGAGGTTTTCGTCAGGAGAACTAGAGCAGGACATCTGCACGAGACCAACGCGGAAGCGTTGGTCAGAGGAGATAGGCATCCCTCAATTCTACATATACATCCCACCGTTGACGTCGAGAACGTGGCCGGTAATATAGCTCGCGTTGTCGCCGGCCAGGAACTCGACGGCGGCGGCGATGTCTTCGGACTGGCCGAAGCGAGCGAGCGGAATGATGGCCTTCATGGCGGCTTTTTGGTCGTCGGTGAGGACGGCGGTCATGTCCGTCTCAATGAAGCCGGGGGCGACGGCGTTCACGGTGATGTTGCGGCTGGCCAGTTCGCGGGCCAGCGATTTCGTCAGGCCGATCAGGCCCGCCTTGGAGGCCACATAGTTGGCCTGCCCCGCGTTGCCCATTTCGCCGACGACGGAGACGATGTTGATCATCCGTCCCCAGCGCTCCTTCATCATGCCCTGCATGACGGCCTGCATCGCGAAGAAAGAGCCGCTTAGGTTTGTCTGCAGGACGCTGTTCCAGTCGTCCTCCTTCATACGCAAAGCCAGGCCATCTTTCGTGATCCCGGCGTTGTTGACGAGGATGCTGATGGGTCCAAAATCTTTTGCCGCTTGAGAGAAGGCGGCTTGAATCGAAGTCTTAGACGACATGTCGACGGCAATCGCCAGCGCCTCTTTTCCGGTGGCGCGAATTTCAGCGGCGACGGCTTCGCATTTTTCAATATTTCTCGCTGCGACGATCACGCGCGCCCCGGCGGCGGCCAAGCGGAGGGCACAAACCCGGCCGATGCCGCGGTTGCCTCCAGTGATCAGAGCGTTCCGATTTACCATGGACTTATCATATGGCATATAGCGATTTGCGCGAATTCATTGCGGCCCTCGAAAAGGCTGGCGAACTCAAGCGCATTCCTTTCGAAGTAGACCCGAAGCTGGAGATGACCGAGTTCGCCGACCGATCGGTGAAGACGGGAGGCCCGGCGCTGCTGTTTGAAAAGCCGAAGGGCTCCAGCGTGCCGGTGCTGATCAACAGCTTGGCGAGCGAGAGGCGGATGCAGATTGCGCTGCAGGTGGACAAGTTCCAAGACATCGCTGATCGGATTTCGGACTACTTGCAGATGCAGATGCCGCAAGGGCTTTTAGGCAAGCTTTCCATGCTGCCGAAGCTGGCGGAGATGGGTTCGTTTTTTCCGAAGAAGGTGAGTTCGGGGCCGTGCCAGGAAGTGGTGCTAAGGGGCGACCAGATCGACCTGCGGAAGCTGCCGGTGTTGACGTGTTGGCCGCAGGACGGCGGACCGTACATCACGCTGCCGATGGTGTTTACGAAGAACCCGGAGACGGGCAAGCGGAACTGTGGGATGTATCGGATGCAGGTGTACGATGAGCGGACGACCGGCATGCATTGGCAGACGCATAAGCAGGGCGCGGAGCATTATCGGCGGCGGTTCAAAGCGGGCGAGACGCGGATGGAAGTGGCGGTGGCGATCGGTGCGGATCCGACCGTGATGTACGCGGCGATTCTGCCGCTGCCGCCGGACTTGGACGAGATGATGATCGCGGGCTTTCTGCGCAAGAAGCCTGTTGAGATGGTGCAGTGTTTGACGGTGGATTTGGACGTGCCGGCCAACGCCGAGTTCATTCTCGAGGGCTACGTGGAGTTGGGCGAGAAGCGGACGGAAGGGCCGTTTGGCGACCATACAGGCTATTATTCGCTGGAAGACGAGTACCCTGTGTTTCACTTGACGTGCCTGACGCATCGCAAGAATCCGATTTATGCGACGACGATCGTCGGCCCGCCGCCCATGGAAGACTACTACATGGGCAAGGCGATTGAACGGACGTTTCTGCCGCTGATGAAGATGCAGATTCCCGAAATTCTGGACATGTGCATGCCGGCGGAAGGCATTTTTCACAATTTGATGCTTGTGAAGATTCGGAAGAGTTATCCGATGCAGGCGCGGAAGGTGATGCACGCGGTGTGGGGTTTGGGCCAGGCGATGTTCACGAAATGCATTATTGTTGTGGACGAAGAATGCGACGTGCAGAACTATAGTGAAGTGGCTTGGAAAACGCTGAACAACATCGATCCGCAGCGGGATATTGAGTTTGTGCTGGGGCCGATTGACTCGCTGGACCATTCGAGCCGGATGGTGAACTGGGGTTCGAAGATGGGGATTGACGCGACGCGGAAATGGCCGGAGGAGGGCTTTACGCGGCGGTGGCCGGACGTTTTGACACTACCGGCCGAGGTGAAGGCGCGCGTGGCGGAGATGTGGAAGAAGGCGGGATTGTAGCTTCTTCGTAACTTTGGTTTGGTAGGCTCGGGCAGAGGTTCTATGCGGGCTTACTTGATGATTTTGCTGACGGCGGCTGCCGGTTGGGCGCAGACCGCCACGGGGACAATTACCGGTACGGTGACCGATAGTAGTGGGGCCGTCGTGGCAGGGGCGAAGGTGGCGGTGACCAACGTGGGCACCAGCTTGAAAGTGGAAATGGTGACGAACGAGGCGGGAAACTATACGGCACCGCTGCTGCCGCTGGGCGCTTACGAAGTTTGGGTGAGCGCCGCGGGATTCAAGGGTTTCAATCAGACGGGGATCCGGCTGAGTGTGCAACAACAGGCTCGCGTGGACGTGGTGTTGCAGGTGGGCGCGCTTAATGAGTCGATTTCGGTGCAGGGCGACGCGGCCGTCGTGGAGGCGACGAGTTCGTCGATCGGCAAGGTGGTGGACAATAAACGAATTTTGGAGTTGCCGCTGAACACGCGTAACGTTTATGGGCTCGTTAACCTGACGCCGGGCGTTACGGGTGGGATTGGCAATGCTCATAACTCGGTGGGCTACAGCGTGAACGGAGCGCGAGGCGGGACCTTTGACGTGCTCGTCGATGGTTCGAGCGCGGCGTTTCCGACCGTGAACGGGTTTGCCGGGTTGTCGGTGTTTCCGTCCGTCGACGCGGTGGCGGAGTTCAAGATGCAGGCGCAGAACTTCAGCGCGGAGTTCGGACGGAGCATCACGAGCGTGCTGAATTTGGTTTATAAATCAGGCACGAACCAGTTCCACGGCAGCGCGTATGAGTTTCTGCGGAACTCCGTGCTGGATTCGAACAACTTCTTTGCGAACTCGCGGGGGGCGGCGCTGGGTAGCTTTAAGCGAAACCAGTTTGGCGGGATGGCCAGTGGGCCGGTGACCAAGAACAAGACATTTTTCATGGGTTCGTTTGAAGGGCTGCGCGAACGGAGTTTTGCCGAGCGATTGACGACAGTGCCTACCGACCGGGAGCGGACAGGCGACTTTACCAATACGCGGGCTAGCGCGACGCAGGTGATCAACATTTTCGATCCTTCGACGACGCGGCCGAACCCGACCGGGGCGGGGTCGATTCGCGATCTGTTTCCGGGCAACGCGATTCCGGTCAACCGATTTGACCCGGTGGCGCGGAATGCGATGGCGTACTACCCGCGGGCGAATCAAGTCGGAGATCCGGGAACGTTTCGGAACAATTTTTACAACAATGGGGCGGCCAAGATCGATACGAACAACTTCGATTTTCGGGTGGACCACAACCTGTCGGATCGGCAGCGGCTGTTCGGACGGTTCTCGACGCGGCGGTCGTTCAA
>CANNLB010000282.1 GCA_947505565.1 Acidobacteriota bacterium
AGGGTGAGCCTGCGCCTTCCGCTTCGGCGGTCGCCGGGTCCGGCGACATTCAGTCGCAACAGAACCCGCCGTCGATGTTAGCGGCCGGAAGAGAAGCGGGTGATCGTTATGGATCCTGCGAAGCAGTTTGCGACGTCGTAGCCGGGGGTCGTGGCGCGGTCGAGATAGCGGCCAGCGTATAGAAAATCGTCACCGAGGCGGGAGAAGGCGACGTCGAGGGGGCCCGGCTCGATGAGGCAGTCGATCAGGGCGACGGAGTGAGGGTCGGCGACGGGGTGGGGGAGGTTGACGTTCCAGTAGTCGCCGGGGTGGGTCGGGGTGGCCAGGATCTGTTGGATGGCGCGCTTGGCGAGGGCGATGGAGGTGGGCCAGTCGTCGGGATGGGGTCGGCGGTGAAACTGGGAGATGGCTATGGCGGGGACGCCGAGGAGAGCGGCCTCGCGGGCGGCGGCTACGGTGCCGGAGGTGTAGACATCGGCGCCGAGGTTTCCGCCGTGGTTGATGCCGGACAGGACCCAGTCGAAGGATTGTTGGAGACCGCGGAGGGCCACCCGGACGCAGTCGGCGGGGGTGCCGTCGAGATGGAATTGGCCGGGGGCGAGTTCGGTCAGGCGGAGGGGGGTGAGGGTGGAGACGCGATGACCTACGTAGGACTGTTGGGAGGCGGGGGCGAGGCTGGCCACTTCGCCGAAGTCGCCCGCTGCCGTGCGTAACGCCGTCAGGCCCGGAGCGTCAAACCCATCGTCGTTGGTGATTAGAATGCGCACCCTAGGCTACGCTGTAGGTGTCGATGTGATTGGACAGGTAGCGATCGAGGGCCATTTTGTTCTTCGAAGACAGGGCTTGGGAAAGATCGAGCATTTCCGATTTTTCGAGCGGTTTAAATGATCGGGCCATTTTGGAGTTTTCGAGAATATGTTCGATTTTTGGCATGCCGAGGATGGCACCGGCGACCGGGAGCGAGAGCGAGTAGTAGAGTAGTTTTTCGGACGGGACTTGGCCGACGAGGCCATCGGCGCCGAAGATTTTCATGGCGGTGACGCCGATTTTTTTGCGGATGGCAACCGGAAGGGCGACGGTTTCGAAGCTGGACTTCATGGCCGGGTTGATAACCATGCCGGCGGGTCCAGGTTTCATGCCGACGAGAGCGGCGTTAAGGGCCATTTGGGTGACGTTGAAATCGTGGCGTTCGAGAGCAATTTTGAGGACCGCCGGATCGGTGTGGCAAGAAATCCCGACGAAGCGGATCATTTTCTGTTCGCGGGCTTTGTAGAGAGCATTGAGAACGCCGTCCTTAGATTCGATCGCGGCTAGGTCGTCTTCACCCATGAGCTGGTGGATATGGACGGTGTCGATCTGGGAGGTCTGGAGGCGCCTGAGGCTGCCTTCGAGGATGCGCATGGCACCATCGCCGGAGCGGTCGCCGATTTTGGTGGCGAGGAAGACCTCTTTGCGGCGGGTGGCCATAATCTTTCCGACGCGGGTTTCGCTTAAGCCGGAACCGTAATTATAGGCCGTATCAATGTAGGTGACGCCGGCGTCGATGGCGCGGTTCATGGCGGCGAGGGCGGCGTCCTCTTCCTTGTAGGAGAGAAAGCGGCTACCGGCCCCCATGCCGACGACGGGGATGCGGACACCCGTAGCGCCGAGGACGCGAGTGGGCATTTTGCCGGGTTCAGCAGCGTGGCCGGTGGCGGCCACTAGGGCGGCGAGGGCGGAAGATTCAAGAAATCGACGGCGGGAAAGGCTCATGAGAGTTAGGCTCCTTGCTCAGCGGGGACGGGCCGGGAATTGGGCCAGCGCGGGGACACCGCGGCCGACCGGGACAGAACGATGGTTGCCACTGAGGCCAGAACGACAAGACTGGCTACGAGCGACTGGGCTGAGATGGCTTCTCCCGCCAAAGCCCATCCTAACAGAAGGGCGACGACGGGGTTGACATAGGCGTAGGTTGCCACCTTCGTGGGAGGAAAGTGTTGCAGGAGGTAAGTGTAGCTGAGGAAGCCGACGAGGGCTCCGGCGATGGTGAGGTAGGCGAGGGCGCCGACGGTGACCGAGGTGACGCGGTCGAGAGAAGGGGGCGTGAACAGGGCGCTACCAAGCAAGAGAATGGCGCCACCACAGAGCATTTGCATGCCGGCACTGGTGAAGTTGCTTGGGGGCCGCAGGGTACGGGGCGCAAGCACTGTGGCCACGGCCCAGGTGAGGGCTCCGCCGAGGACGGCGAGGGAGGCGGTTTGAGCTTGGGTCGACCCGGCGAGGCTTTCGGGCTTGATGACGAGAATGGCTAGGCCGACGAAGCCGCCGCCGAGGCTGAAGAGCACACGACCGCCGGGCCGGGTTTGGGTTTGGAGGAGGCGTTCGACGATGGCCGTCCAGAGGGCGATGGAGGCCATCAAGAGCGCGGCGACGCCGGAGGGAACGTGCTGGGCGGCCCAACTGACGGCGCCGTGGCAGATGACAAAGAAGAGAAGGCCGAGCTTGGCGGCGGCGAACCAATGAGCGTGGGTGAGAGGCTCCGAGGAACGGGCGCGGCCGAGGAGAAAGAGAATAAGTCCGCCAAGAAAGAAACGAAAACCGGCAACGAAAAAGGGTGGGAGCGCCTGAACTGCGAAGCGGGTGGCAAGAAACGTTGACCCCCAGATGAAGTAAATGGCGGTGAAAGCGAGGCCGATGCGCCAGAGGGGAGGGGACATTTGCGGGAAACTCCTAAGGGGAGCCCCGGCTCTTAGCTCGACAGGAGAAGGCCGGTGGGCGGAGAAAATCGGTAGCAGCGCGGCTATGATAAAGACTAACATATGCGCATCTTGCTTCTTTGGCCGCTCTTCTTTAGCTTTTGGGCCCAGCCGCTTAGCTTGTGGGCGCAACCGCTCGATTGGAGTCCGGTGATGCGAAGTTCGCTCGCCCGGATGGTGGCGAGCGATTCGAAAATGGCCGATTATTCGTTTGATCGGCGGGTGATTCGGAAAGAGTTCGAAGCCGATGGGACGCTGAAAACGGAATCGAATACGCTGATGCGGCCGGAGCGGGTGGAAGGCGTTTGGATTTCACGGGTGATGGAAAAAGACGGAGCGCGTTTGACCGAGGTTGAGCAGCGTCGGCAGGAGGAGGTGATTCGGCGGAAGGTGGTGGAGGGCAAGGCGACCGGGGGGCGTCCGCCGAGTATTTTGGGGAGGGATAACGACGATTTGATTCAGGAGTTTCCGGAGGCGCTCGAGTATCGACTGGTTGGCGAGGAGATGATGGCGGGGCGGAAGGCTTGGGTCTTGGCTTGCCAGCCGCGGGCGGGGTACAAGGCGAAATCGATGCGGTCGCGATTTTTCGAAAAGGTTCGCGGCAAGGTTTGGGTGGATCAAGCCGATAAGGACTTGGTGAGGGTGGACGCGGAGGTTTTCGATACGATTAGCATTGGGTTTGGGCTGTTGGGTAGGGTGGAGAAGGGCACGCGGTTTGTTTTGAATCGGGGCCGGGTGGCCGAGGGCCATTTCTTTACGGATAGTTCGCAGGTGAACTTTACGGCGAAGGTGCTGGTATTTAAGACTTTGATCAGCGAGATCAAGACGCAGTTTTACAATTTTAAAGTGAAGACCGGGGTTGGGCCCGCGCGCTAGACTGGTCGGAATGAAACGCCGAACTTTGTTGAGCGCGATGGCGGCGGCGGTCGCGCCGATGCCGGATTTGAAGTTGCTGGATACCGCGCCGGAGGCTTATTGGAAGCGGCTGCGGGAGGAACAGTTTTTGCTCCCCGATTGGCGAGCCTATATGAACAACGGGTCGCTGGGCGTGGCTCCGCGGCCGGTGGTGTCGGCGGTGGAGGCGTATTTGGAGCGGGGCGCGGGGATGGTGGGGAGTGAGTATCCGCGTTGGGGGTACGAGTTGATGGAGTCGCATCGGCAAGAAGCGGCGGCGTTTTTGGGATGTTCGTTTGAGAATTTGGCGCTGACGCACAACGCGACTGAGGCGATGAGCATGGTGGCGCAGGGGCTGGATTTGGCGAGTGGTGATGAGATACTGATGACCGATCAGGAGCACACGGGGGGGAAGGGGTCGTGGCTGCTGCGGGAGGCTCGGCATGGGCTGCGGGTGAGGACGGTGGAGGTTCCACTGCCGCCGCGGGATAGTGGGCAATTGGTGGACCGGTTGATTGGGGCGATTGGGCCGAGGACGAAGGTGTTGAGTTTCAGTGGCATTTTGACGACGACGGGATTAGTGATGCCGGTGCGGGAGATTTGCCGGGCCGCGAGAGTGAAGGGCGTGATTACGGTGGTGGACGGGGCGCATATGCACGGGCAGATTCCGTTTCGGATCGATGAGTTGGAGTGTGACTTTTTGGCGGGGAGCCCGCATAAGTGGCTGTTCGCGCCTCCGGGATGTGGGCTACTGTATATCCGGGATGAGATGCTGGATCGGCTGTGGCCGTTGGTGACGACCGAGGCGTGGACGAATCTGGGGTTGAAGGCGGCGAGGTTTATGCAGGTGGGGACGAACAGTCGGGCGGTGCTGGAGGGGATGGGGGCGGGAATCCGGTTTGCGCAGGCGATTGGCGCTGGGCGGGTGTATGGACGGATTCATGAGTTGGCGCGGCGGGCGCGAGGGTTAGCGGCGGGGATTTCGGAGTTGGAGTTGCTGACGCCGGACGACGATCGGTTGTATGGCGGATTGGTGGCGTTTCGGATGCCGAAGGCTCTTTTTGAGGCGTTTGCGAAGAAGGCAGCGGCGGAGAAGATGTGGGTGTACGGGTCTCCGTTGATGCGGATTGCAACGCACGTGCATACGCGTCCGCAGGATGTGGATCGGTTTTTTGAGCTGATCCGGGGGAGTCGCGGGGCGTAACTGGCTAAATGTCTTGCCTCGACCGTAACGATGCCCGGTTCTGAGGCTGGAAAGGAGCCTTCCGCCGCACCCACCTACTGGATCAACGCCATGGACGGCCAGCCGTTCTTTTACGTCAACAAGGAAGCCGATCCGGGATTGCGGACCACGTTGCGACAGGATTTGGTTCCTTCGGGAGGGCTACAGTCCAGAGTTTTTCCGTGAGATGGACACGCACCGAGTCGCCATCCTGTCGTATCACAAGTTCGCTGGCCCGGACTGACCGGTGGCGGAGTTTATCAGAGGCGAGGTAAAGCTGGTGGGAGCGGAAATAGTCTCGATGCCGCTGGCGGAACGGACGAGCTTGTTGAGTGATTGAAT
>CANNLB010000283.1 GCA_947505565.1 Acidobacteriota bacterium
TGGGCAACATTTACTGGAACTCAGCGGCAGCCACGCCCACGGGCGGCGTGTTGACGGTCGAAGTTTCGGTGTGGACGCGGGCGACGCAGACGGTCAGCCAGTTCGTAATTCCGGGGTTGAACTCGATGAACCGTTTGGCGGACGGAACGGCGGTGGCGATTGTGGGGAACGCGACGAATTTCCGGAGTGCGCTTCGGCTCTCGCCGACTGGCGTGGGCGAACTGCGATCGGGCCTCCGCTTTTTGCCCATCGCGTCGGCGGCGCCGCCGTATTTTTTGGCCGCGGGACGCTTGTTTCGAGGCGAGCCAGGGCAGATTGAATGGCTGGAGACGGTGCTGACGCCGGACTATGTTACCTCCGGCGGGGGCAACGTATTTGTGCACTTTACAGACGGCGGCTTCTATCGCTTCGAGGGCCCCGAGGAATGTCACTGGACGCCGCAACCGAAGGTGAATGCCGTGGTGAACGCTGCCAGCTATGAGTACGCCAACACGATTTCACCGCGGAATTTGGTGACTCTGTTCGGAACGGGGCTGGGCCCGGCCGAGGGGCAGGGATTGATTCTGGACGGCTCGCTGCGCGCCGGAGGTCAACCAGCACCCTACCCGGCGCTGGTGCTGGGAAACTTCTCGGGGACGATTCCGCAATCGGCCCTGACGGGGACGACGCTGCCGGTGGTGTATTCGAACGATCAGCAAGTGACCGTGGCGACGCCAGTGACGGCACCGGCGGGGAACTCGTTTTTGCTGTATTTCACGTGGCAAGGCTTGCAGTTGATTCATCCCCTGCCGATGCGGGTGCTGACCGCGACTCCGGGGGTGTTCGCGGGCGTGCAGAACGGGAGCGGCGTGATCCTGTATGCCACCGGATTGGGAACGTTGACAGGCACGCTGGCGATTGGCGAGTTTGCGCCGACCGAGACGCTGCTACCGACGACCAATGCGGTTTCGGTGAAGATCGGCGGAAGGGATGCCGTGGTCGAGTTTGCCGGAGGGGCGCCGGGGCTGCTGGGCGGCGTCTATCAGGTGAACGTCCAGGTGCCGGAGGGGTTGACCGCCGGGCGGCATCCGGTGGTGGTGACCGTGGCGGGCCAGTCCAGCAAGACATACGAATTGACGCTGCGTTAGTCGATATACTGGCGACGATGAGTACCCGTAGGATCGCATTGGCCGCACTTTTCGTGAACGTGCTCGCAGGGGCGGACTGGCCGCAATGGCGGGGCCCCGGCAGCCAGGGGGTTTCGGCGGAGACCGGTTTGGCCACGGAGTGGAGCGCGACGAAAAACGTGGCGTGGAAGACGGCGCTGGCGGGGCGGGGGACGTCGTCGCCGATTGTCGTCGGCGACTTGGTGATTCTGACGTCGCAGGTGGGCAGCTACGAGACGGGCAACGGGAGCGACCCGCGGCTGGCTCGGGATGACAAGGCGTTGGCGGGTCGGGAAAACGCCATTAGCGTGGCACCGGAGCCCGGCGGGAAGTTATTGTTAGTGGTCGAAGCGTTTCGGCGGGGAGATGGGAAACGGGCATGGGAGTATCGAACGCCGGCGACGGGGGAGCGGCCGGAGTTACACGAAAAACATAATCTGGCGACACCGACGCCAGTGTCGGATGGAAAGCGGATTTACGCTTGGTTCGGCAATGGACAGGTGATTACTCTGGACATGGCAGGGAAGCTGGCCTGGACGCGGCACTTGGGCCAGGAACAGGGCTCATTTATGAACAATTGGGGGCATGGCAGCTCTCCCACACTGTATCAGGGGATGTTGCTTTTGCTCTGTGATCATCGACCCGGGGCATATTTATTGGCATTGGACGGGGCGACGGGGAAGGTGCGGTGGCGGGTGGACCGGGGGAAGGGACGGGTTTCGCATAGTACGCCGGTGGTGGTAGCGGGGCCAAAGGGGGACGAGTTGCTGATTAATTCCGACCTACGCATTGACGCTTATGATCCTAAGGACGGAAACTTACTGTGGTTCGCGGGGAGTGAACGACAAACGCCGATTCCGTCGGCGGTGCATCATGACGGCACAATCTACTTGAGCCGGGGATATCGGAACAGCGACATTCTGGCGCTGCGACCGGGGGGCCGGGGGGATGTGAGCGCGAGCCATATGCGGTGGCGGATGCCGAATGGCGGCTCCTACGTGCCGTCAATTGTCTATTACGAAGGGTTACTGTACATGACGAACGAGGTGGGAGTCGTGACCTGCGCGGAAGCGGAGACGGGAAAGGTAGTGTGGAAAGAACGGCTGAGCGGAATCTTTTTTGCTTCGCCCGTCGCAGCCGATGGGAAGATCTACCTGCTGAGTGAGACGGGGGAGATGTTTGTGCTCCGGGCCGGGCGTAAAGCGGAGGTGCTGGCGAAGAATGAGTTGGGCGAGCGGTTCCTGGCTTCGCCGGCGATCGCCGGCGGCACGATTTATCTGCGAGGCGATGGCACGCTCTTTGGAATCCGTTAGAACTCGAAGCGACCGAGGAGCTGAAGTTGGCGTGGGCGGATGCCGAAGCCGGCGTAAGAGCTGGCGAGACTGGAGATTCCTTCGGCGTTAGGCGTGACGAGGCCCTGTACGTTAAACACGTTGAAAACATCGACGTTGAAGCGGAAACGAACGCGTTCGTTAATGGTGAAGTATTTGCCGAGTGAGGAGTCCATGGTCCAGTTGAATGGGCCCAGGCGCTGCTGATTGCGCCACGGGTGCAAGCCGGTATCGTAATTAGCGCGGACAACGGCACCGGTTTGGAGCGGCAGGTAGACAAAGTCGGTGTCATAGTCGGCATTGTTGGGATCGGTGGGCTTACCGCCCTTCGGCCATGGGTTGATAGGCTTTTGAGCAGGCTTGTAGTTCTCCGGGAGCCCGAACACGCCGTTGCGGAGACCAGCGGAGTTGCGACTGTTGATGTACCGCTCTGAGATGTAGCCGTTGAACCAGAGATAGCCTTCGATACAACGCTCGTCCTTGACGTTGGAGGAGAGTTCGGGAGTAGCGCGGCAGTCGAGGATCTTCTGCTTATTCCGGTAGACTTCGAACTTGCCCATTTCGCCCCAGTCGCCGGTGGGCATGGCGAACCAGGAGCTAACGACGGTGCCGGTGCCGCGCATGTGCCAGCCACCGATGAGCGCCTGCATTAGGCCTCTGGAACCCCGCAAGATAGGCTTGCCCTTACCGAAGGGGAGATCATAGCTCCAGTTCCAGCGGATGCGGTGTTTGGGCACTCCGGTATCGCGGTCGTAAAAGAGGAACCGGTTGAGTGCCTTAAAATCGGTCGGGACGGTGCCGGGTAAGTAGGCGGAAACAGCCGAGGCCTGATCGTCGCGAAAGGAGTTACCGGCTAGGCGGAGTGAGTTGGTAAGCGTATAGAAGGCTTGGAAGCCGAGGCCGTTTTTGAAGCGGCGTTCGAATTCGAGGGCCCAAGTGGACGAATTGATGAAGCCGGTGCGTTGGAGGATGCGGATATCCGTGTAGGCGTTCTGATCAAACGGGCGGCGGAGAACGCCGGAGAATTCGCCGGCGGGGGTCGGACGGCCCGTAGTTAAGTAGTAGATGTAGTCATTAGCCTGGGGGTTGATGTTGAAAAGCTGGTCGGTGTTGACGCCGTGTTTGCCTTTGTACGTAATGCGGATCACCGTGGAGGAGGCGAGTTGCTTCTCGAGGGCAAGATTCCATTCGTGGATGCGAAGGCTGGGCTGGGATCCGTCCATGCCCACGACGCCTTGGCCGCGACCGAGAGAGGTGGGGTTGTTGATGTCGATCACGCTCGCGCTGTTGATGCCGGTATAGGTGTCGGGGACGTTGCGAATCTGATAGTTCAAAATGCCGTCAGGGCTTTGGGCGGCGGCGTTGGGATTGTAGGTGTAGTTTGCGCGGAAAGGGGCGAGCGAAGAGAACTGGGCAAGGAGAGTCCGCATCGGCACGGCCGAGATGTATAGGCCGTAACCGCCCCGGATGACGAGGGGCTTGTTGCCTTCGGTGAGGCTGTAGACGAAGCCGAGCCGGGGGCCGATGTCGAAGTAGTTCGAAGGAAATAGTTGTTTGGGCTTGCCGAGCTCCTCTGAGCTTTTGAACGACACCCCGACGCGCTCAAAATTATTGACAACCGTGGGGGTGGTGAAGCCACGGTCGTAGTAATACTGAAGGGGCTCGGGGAGTTGAATGGACTTACTCTTCAGGTCAAAAGCGGTGAGCTGGTTATCTTTCTCTGTGAATGCGGGATTGATATCCCAGCGGACGCCGGGGGTAAGGGTGAGGCGGCGGGAAACGCGCCAACTATCCTGTACGTACATGCCGTAGTTCTTCTCGCGGACACGCATGATGCCGCGTTTGAGGCCGACCGAGTATTGGCCGGCGATGCCGAGGAACATGGCGGCCATTTCGTGGCCGGTCTGCGGGGTGGTGCCGGGGTTGACGGTGGTGCCGAGGGTCGGAGATTCGAGGGCGGTGGAGAGGGCGCTATAGGTGACCGAACCGGAGATGGCTCCTTGATCGGGGAGCAAATGCTGCTTCTCATCATGGGCGCGGAAGCCAAAAGCGAAACTATGCTGCTTCTTGATGAGGCTGTAGTTCTGCTCAATGTTCGAAATCATGCTGTACAGCTGGCGACGGTTGTCGCCTTCGATGAGGTTGAAGTTGGTGAGGCCGGTGCCGGTGATGTTTGGAAAGCCGATTTCGCCGTAGGGATTGGGGAGACCGAACTCCTTGGACCAGTTATTCTGCTCGGGGCCGGTGACGGTGACCGAGAACTGCCAGGTACGGTTAGCCAGAGTTTCGACGAAAAAGCCCGGGGAAAAGGTATGGATCAAGCTGAGGGCGACGGACTTGCCCGTGACGGGATTGTAGGTGACGTTGGCTTCCTTGTTCAAGGTGGGGGGGCCGTTGTTGGTGGCCGTGCCGAGATAGTGCGATTGGCGGGTTCCGCCGTTAACCTTGAAGAAGAAGCTATCCTTTTCAGTGAAGCGATGGTCGACGCGTAGGACGGTGGGGGTGTCGCTGAGGTTAGGGTAGCCGGTGGTGGGGACGGCCATGCGGAGGTTCGTAAAGGCGATCGGATTAGTGATGTCGGTCGGCATCGGGGTTATGTCGAAGATGCGTTTGGTGAAGGGGTTGAGGCGATTGAGAGGAATTTGGTTGTTGGGGAAGCGATCGCGGACGGTGACGAGGCGGCCGTTGGCGGCTTCCTCGGCCCGGGTGGTGAGGGG
>CANNLB010000284.1 GCA_947505565.1 Acidobacteriota bacterium
GTAGACGCCGCGGCGGTAGCGTGCGGTGCCGGGGCTGACCTGCCACTTGGTGCCGGAGGAGTAACCGAGGCTGGAGACGCCGTCGGGTTGGGGGGGCTTGATGCTAGGGCCTCCGATCTTGGCATCAAGGAGGCCAGCCACGCGGAGGGCGGCGTCACGGATGGCTTCGGCGGGGAGGCGGAGGCGGGATTGGCGGGCGAGGAGACGGTTTTCAGGGTCGAGGTCCTTAAGTTCCGGACGGGCTTGGGAGCTTTGGCGGTAGGTAGCGGAGAGGACGATTTCGCGGATGATTGCTTTTCGGCTCCAGCGGCGGTCGACGAACTCGGCGGCGAGCCAGTTGAGAAGTTCGGGGTGGGAGGGCCGAGAGCCCATGAGACCGAAATCCTCGGCGGTTTTGACGATGCCGGCGCCGAAGAGTTCCTGCCAGATGCGGTTGACCGTGACGCGGCTGACGAGGGGGTTGTCGGGGGCGGTGAGCCAGTTGGCGAGGTCGAAGCGGGAGGTGGGGCCGGTGTGGGGTGCGAGGGGCGGAAGGAAGCTGGGGGAGTCCGCGGGGACGGCGATGCCGAGGGATTTGTAGTCGCCGCGGACGCGGAGGTAGGACTGGCGCGGGGCGGCGTTTTCGGCGAGGACATAGGCTTGGGTGAGCGAAGGGTATTGCTCTTCGAGGGCTTTCAGCTTCTTGTCAAGCTCGTCAAATCTCGCCTTCTTATAGTTAGGTTGGCCGATGGCGAAGTGGTAGTTGCGGATGAAGTGGTTTTCGAGAACCAGGCGATCACGGTCGGTTCGGTCGGAGGATTTTTTGCGCATGATGCGCTCGCCGTCGCCGCTTTCGGTGAGTTTGAGGAGGCAGTCCCAGGCCAGGTCCCAGTCGGTGCGTTTGCCGGGCTCGGCGGAGGCTTGGAGCATGTTTTGCTCCCAGGCGGGCTGGAGTTCGCGAACCTTGTATTCAGCGATGAGGGCTTCGCGTTTGGCGTCGTATTCGGCGTTGCGGAGGGGTTTTTCGCCCGGTAGGGGGGCGTCGATGTCCTCCTCCTCGGCGTTGTCGAAGAAGGCGTACAAGGAGTAGAAATCTTTTTGGAGCGTGGGGTCGTATTTATGGTCGTGGCATTGAGCGCAGCCGACGGTGAGGCCAAGCCAGACGGAGCCAACGGTGGAGGCGCGGTCGGCCATGGTTTCGAAGCGGAACTGTTGGTTGTCGATGCCGCCTTCGCGGTTGGTGAGGGTGTTGCGGTGGAAGCCGGTGGCGACGCGTTGTTCGGTGGAGGCTTGGGGGAAGAGGTCGCCGGCGATTTGTTCACGGGTGAACTGGTCGAAGGGCATGTCGCGATTGAGTGAGTTGATGACCCATTCGCGCCAACGCCAAGCCCAGGGGCGGGCCCAGTCTTTTTCGTAGCCGTCGGAGTCGGCGTAGCGGGCTTGGTCGAGCCAGTGGCGGGCCCATTTTTCGCCGAAGTGGGGGGAGGCGAGGAGCCGGTCGACTTGCTGAGCGTAGGCTTGGGGACTGGAGTCGGCGACGAAGGCGCGGACTTCCTCAGGGGAGGGGGGGAGACCGATGAGGTCGAAGGAGAGGCGGCGAAGGAGGGTGGCGCGGTCAGCTTCGGGGGACAGCTGTAGCTTTTCTTTGGCTAGGCGCTGGGTGATGAACGCGTCGATCGAGCCGGTGGGTTTGGTGAACGATTGGAAGGCCCAATGGCGGGATTGGGTTCGTTTTGAAGAGACTTTCAGCGTGGCAGGGAATTTGGCTCCGCTGTCGATCCAGGAAGCGATGAGGGCGGCTTCGTCAGGGGCGAGGCCCTTGGACCCCATGGGCATGGCGGAACGGCCGGGTTTGCCGGCGACGCGAAGCCATAGGCTACTGCTTGCGCTTTGCCCGGGAACGATTACTTTGCCACTGTAGCCACCTTGGAGTGCCGCATCGGCGTCATCGAGACGGAGGCCGCTCAGCTGTTTGGACGGGCCGTGGCAGGCGTAGCATTTCGCCTTAAAAACGGGCTCGACCTGCGAATAGTCCGCAGCGTAGAGCCCACCTGCAGCCAGGAGAGCAAAAGTTAATCGCACCACTCCATTCTATGCTCCGCCACCGTCCGCAGTCGCCTCGCGATAGGACCAAGCGCCAACCGTGAAGTCGCGGTTCATCCGGGCGATGTTTTCGAGCGAGATGTGCTTCGGACAGACGGCCTCGCAGAGGCCGATGTTGGTGCAGCCGCCGAAGCCTTCTTCATTGGCTTGGTTCACCATCTTTACGGCGCGGTCGTAGCGCTCGGGCTGACCTTGCGGGAGCAGGCCAAGATGGGAGATTTTGGCCGAGGTGAAGAGTGAGGCCGAGGCGTTAGGGCAGGCCGCAACGCACGCTCCACAGCCGATACACGTGGCGGCGGACATGGCGCGGTCTGACTCTTTTTTCGGCACGGGAATGGCGTTGCCGTCGGGTGCGCTGCCGGTGGGGACGCTGACGTAGCCCCCGGCTTGGATGATCCGATCGAAAGCGCTCCGGTTGACGACAAGATCTTTGATGATCGGGAAGGCCGAGGCGCGCCAGGGTTCAATGAACAGTTCGTCACCGGATTTGAACTCGCGCATGTGCAACTGGCAGACGGTGGTGCCGCCGCGGGGGCCGTGAGCGACGCCGTTGATGACAAAGCCGCAGGAACCGCAAATTCCTTCACGGCAGTCATGGTCGAAGGAGATGGGGATTTCGCCTTTGCCGGTTAGTTGTTCGTTCAACACGTCGAGCATTTCGAGAAACGACATATGCTCACTAACGTTGTCGAGTTGGTACTTCACCATCCGGCCGGCGTCGGCGGGCGACTTTTGCCGCCAGATGTTGAGGGTCATCTTCATGCTACTCATGGCTATTTTCAATCCCCTACTTGTACGACCGTTGCGACGGGTGGACGTACTCAAACGTCAATGGTTCTTTGTGCAGGACGGGGTCCTTGCCTTCGCCGACAAACTCCCAAGCGGCGGCGTAGGCGAAGTTTTCGTCATCGCGTTGTGCTTCGCCTTCCGGCGTCTGGTACTCTTCGCGGAAATGACCGCCGCAGCTCTCTTTTCGATCGAGAGCATCGATACACATCAGTTCGCCGAGTTCGATGAAGTCGGCGACGCGGCCGGCCTTTTCGAGCGACTGGTTGAGTTCGTCACCGGAGCCGAGGACGTTGAGGTTAGTCCAGAACTCGGCTTTGAGGGCCCGTACTTTGGCGATGGCTTCGGTGAGGCCCTTTTCGTTGCGGGCCATGCCGCAATAGTCCCAAATGATTTTGCCGAGTTCACGGTGGAAGCTATCGACGGTTCGCTTTCCCTTGATCGAGAGCAGCTTTTTGACTCGTTCGCCGACTTCGGCTTTCGCGGCGAGGGCCGCTGGATGGTCGGCGGATACCTTCTCCAGTTTGGTGGAGGCGAGGTAGTTGCCGATCGTGTAGGGGATCACAAAGTAGCCGTCGGCGAGGCCCTGCATGAGGGCGCTGGCGCCTAAGCGGTTGGCGCCATGGTCGGAGAAGTTGGCTTCGCCTAGGATGAAGAGGCCGGGGATGGTGGACTGCAATTGGTAGTCGACCCAGAGACCGCCCATGGTGTAGTGGATGGCTGGGTAGATGCGCATCGGCACTTCGTAGGGGTTTTCTCCGGCGATGCGTTCGTACATCTCGAACAGATTGCCGTACCGTTCAGCGACGGCTGCTTGACCGAGGCGCTTGATGGACTCGCTGAAATCGAGATAGACGCCGAGGCCGGTGGGGCCGACGCCGCGTCCTTCGTCGCACATGCGCTTAGCGGCGCGGCTGGCGACGTCGCGGGGGACGAGATTGCCGAAGCTGGGGTAAGCGCGTTCGAGGTAGTAGTCGCGCTCGTCTTCGGGGATTGCTTGGGGCGGACGGGTATCGCCGACCTTCTTCGGGACCCAAATGCGACCGTCGTTGCGGAGCGATTCGGACATCAATGTGAGCTTCGATTGGTAATCGCCGCTGACGGGGATGCATGTGGGATGGATTTGGGTGAAGCAAGGGTTGGCGAAGAGCGCACCGCGTTTGTGGGCGCGCCATGTTGCGGTCGTATTCGACCCTTTCGCGTTGGTGGACAGATAGAAAACGTTACCGTAGCCGCCGGTACCGAGAATTACGGCGTCGGCGATGTGGATTTCGGTCGCGCCGGTGAGGAGGTTCCGGGTGACGATGCCGCGGGCGCGACCATCGACGACGATCAGGTCGAGCATTTCGGTGCGGGTATGCATGTCGACTTTGCCGAGAGAGATCTGGCGTTCGAGCGACTGGTAGGCACCGAGGAGAAGCTGCTGGCCGGTTTGGCCCCGGGCGTAGAAAGTTCGGGAGACCTGGGCGCCGCCAAAGGAGCGATTGGCGAGGGTTCCGCCGTATTCGCGAGCGAAGGGGACGCCTTGGGCGACGGCTTGGTCAATGATATTGACCGATATCTGGGCCAGGCGATAGACGTTCGATTCGCGGGCCCGGAAATCGCCGCCTTTGACCGTATCGTAGAAGAGTCGGTAGATGGAGTCGCCGTCGTTCTGGTAGTTTTTCGCGGCGTTGATACCGCCTTGCGCGGCGATCGAGTGAGCGCGGCGGGGGGAATCCTGGAAGCAGAAGCACTTCACGTTGTAGCCGAGTTCGGCGAGACTGGCGGCGGCGGCACCGCCGGCGAGTCCCGTGCCGACCACGATGACGTGGTACTTGCGCTTGTTGGCTGGGTTGACCAGCTTCATATCGAATTTGCAGTTATCCCACCGCTGTTCGATAGGTCCGGCGGGGATCCGAGGATCGAGTTCCATAGATTATTTAACCAATCCAGAGAGAATCGCGAGAGGAATCGAGATGTTCCCCGCGGCGATAAGGAATGCGAAAGCTTTCGCGCCGAATTGCAGGCGCGGGGTGTAGCGCGGGTGGTTGAACCCGAGCGATTGGAACATGCTCCAGACGCCGTGGTAGAGATGCATGCAGAGCATGGCCATCGCCACGATGTAGAAGGCTGAGACGTACCAGACGGAGAAGCCCTTGACGACATTGTCATGCACGCTGAGGTACTTGTAATCCGGATGCACGGTGCCGGTGGTGAAGTGCAAAAGGTGATAGACGATGAAGAACCCGATGATAGGTCCGCTCCAGTACATGGTGCGGGAGGCATAGGTGCTCGTGAGCGGGCTTTGCTTCACGTAGCGGACCGGGCGGGCGGCGTT
>CANNLB010000285.1 GCA_947505565.1 Acidobacteriota bacterium
CCCTCTCCGTGATCCCCCAACTCTCCCAACAGCGCTACTCCTACCCCAGTAACTCGCGAAGGTCGTCAATCCAGAAATCCGGCTCCATCTCCGCGCGGTTGCCGTAGCCATAGCTCACCGCGCAAACCCTCACCCCCGCAGCCCTGGCCGCTGCGATGTCGGCCGGCGCATCGCCCACCATCAGCGCTTCCCGCGGATCCACCCCGAAAAGGTCAATCGACCGCTGAATCACTTCCGGCGACGGCTTGGCCGGAAATCCGTCCGTCCCCTGCACATGGTCGAAATGCCCCAGTAGCCCGAATTTCGCCAGCACCACCCGCGTCGTCGGAGTCCCCTTCGTCGTCGCCGTCGTCTTCAGCCCACCTAACTTCCCCAGCGCCTCTGCAACCCCCGGAAACAACCGCGTCGAATTGTGCTCCCTCGCCCAATAAACTTCCCGGTAATCCCCAATCAGACGCTCCACCTGCGGATCCGTTATCCCCGGAATCACGTCAACGAACAGATCCGTCAAGTGCCGCCCAATGTAGCTCCGCAACCGCTCAAACGGCTGCCGAGGATAGCCGTGGCGATCGAGGATTACCTCGATCGCGCCACAGATATCCTCGGCGGAATCCGTTAATGTGCCATCAACGTCGAACAGGTACAGACGATACGGCCGAGCCATTACGCCGGCGAAGGGCCGTCAGCCAACGGCGGGATGCGTAGTCCGCCCAAACTGCTCGGCGGCGTCACTTTGTCGTCATCGCTCTTGGTCGGCTTCGATGTGGTCCGGAAAGCCGAGAGCGTCTCGCCCCGGATTAACTGAGTCACTTCACTGCCGTCCAGCACTTCCCGTTCGAGCAGCGCTTCGGCAATCCGAACCATTGCGTCCTGGTTGGCCTCGATGTATTTCCGCGCCTGAGCGTACCCGTGATCGACCAGCTTGCGCACCTGCGCATCGATCGCGATCGCCGTCGATTCCGAATAGTCCCGGTGCTGCGAGATCTCCCGGCCCAAGAAGATCTGCTCTTCCTTCTTGCCAAAGCTCATCGGCCCAAGCTCACTCATGCCCCACTCGCAGACCATCTTCCGAGCCATGTCCGTCGCGCGCTCAATATCGTTGCTCGCGCCCGTCGTCATCTGCTTCATGAAGATCTCTTCCGCAATGCGGCCCCCCATCAGGATGGCCAACTGCGCTTCGAGATAGTCCTTGTTGTAGGAGTGCTTATCGTCCACCGGCAACTGCATCGTCAAACCCAACGCCATCCCGCGAGGGATAATCGTCACCTTGTGCAAGGGGTCCGCGTCCGGAATCAAAACCGCCAGCAAAGCGTGGCCCGCTTCGTGGTACGCCGTATTCAGCTTCTCTTCATCGGACAACATCATGGACTTCCGTTCTGCGCCCATGATCACCCGGTCTTTGGCCAACTCGAAGTCAAGCTGCATCACAACCTTCCGGTTATGCCGCGCCGCGACCAGCGCCGCCTCGTTCACCAGATTCGCCAAGTCCGCACCAGCAAAACCCGGTGTCCCGCGCGCCAGCACCATCAGGTCGACGTCGTCGCCCAGCGGCACCTTCTTCGTGTGCACCCTCAGAATCTGCTCGCGTCCCTTAACATCAGGACGGCCTACGACGACACGACGGTCAAAACGGCCCGGCCGTAACAAGGCCGGATCAAGCACATCGGGACGATTCGTCGCCGCCACCAGGATCACGCCTTCGTTGGACTCAAACCCATCCATCTCGACAAGCAACTGGTTCAGCGTCTGCTCGCGTTCGTCGTGACCGCCGCCCAAACCAGCACCGCGGTGCCGCCCGACAGCGTCGATCTCATCGATAAAAATTATGCACGGAGCACTCTTCTTGCCCTGTTCAAACAGGTCCCGAACGCGGCTCGCACCGACCCCGACAAACATTTCAACGAAATCGGATCCGGAGATCGAGAAGAACGGCACGTTCGCCTCGCCCGCAATCGCCCGCGCCAGCAACGTCTTACCTGTTCCCGGAGGCCCAACGAGCAGCACGCCTTTCGGAATGCGTCCGCCTAGCTTTTGGAACTTCTGCGGCTCGCGCAGGAATTCGATGATCTCACCAAGTTCTTCTTTGGCTTCTTCCACGCCAGCGACGTCCTTAAACGTCACCTTCTTCTGCTGCGAAGAATGCAGCCGCGCCCGGCTCTTGCCAAAGCTCAATGCCTTGTTGCCGCCGCTCTGCATCTGCCGCATCATAAAGATCCAGAGTCCAAGCAGCAGGACGAACGGGACCGCATTGACGAGCAAGGAAACCAGGGTTCCATTGGTCGCTTCCTGCATCTCCATTGCGACATTCTTCTCACGCAGGATCTTATAAACTTCAGGATAGTTCGCCGGAATCAAGGTCCGCATCGGGCCTTGTGAGTCGTCTACAAACTGACCCTTCACCTCCGTGCCACTGATCTTGACGGACTTAATCCGGCCTGCCTCCACTTCGGATAAAAATTGCGAAAAGGCTAGATTGACTTCGGGTTTACCCTTGCCCCGCCCTACAACCGTGTATAAGATCACGGCAAGGCAGATGATGACTACCCAGAAGATCAGCTTGTTTACGTTAGATGTCATTGCTTCCTCTATATACAGGACGTCGAGGATGAAGAGTTTGATTCACCGAGTCAGGAAATCTGCGTCTCAAATCGCAAAATGTTCCCAGTGTCTCCAGTCGCCGCGAACTTTGGATCGACGCCAAACCGGTGCATCCACACAATACTCACTCCATCCGTGATAATCGGCCAATTCTTTCTCTCCCATAAAGGCACGCGAGCATTTTGGAACAATTTCTTCACGCTAATCGGCTCAACGCGACCCTTGGGCTGGAACCAATCACCCGGTTGCCACGCGCGAACGCGAAGCGGACCCTGTAATCGTCTCCCATCGAGATCCAGCACTACTGTCTCAGTATATCGGTATTCTGGGGCGGTGGGACTCGCCAGTCGGATCCAGCCCATCGAACGGCTGACCTCTACGCCAGGGAGGCTGACGCCGCCGTCACCGGCGGATTGGAGCGCGAGCGCCTCCAGAGCGTCCAGATGGCCCTTTTCAATGCGGAGGAGGTCGCCTTTGATGGCGGCGATGGCGTGGCGGAGTATACGGCGCCGAAGCGCGGGGTGAGCCGCTTGCAGAGAGTTTACATCGAGTAGCGACGAAGGAGGGGGCATCTGGGTCGTCCAATACTCTTCCTCGGAGCAGGCGATGGCGGCTAGGCGGCCGAGGTTCGCCTCGACCCGAGGCTCAAGCTCGCGGAGCAGCGGGAGCAGGGTGGCGCGGACGCGGTTACGCAGAAAGCGGGGGTCGGCGTTCGAAGCATCTTCGCGCCAGGGCACTCGGTGCTCGCGAAGATAGCAACGGATCGCGTCGCGATCGAGATCGAGCAGCGGGCGGACAATGCCTAGGCGAGTCCGGGGCAGGATGCCCCGGAGGCCGGTGGGTCCGGTGCCGCGAAGAAGTCGGAGCAAAACGGTCTCGGCCTGGTCGGAGGCCGTATGGCCGGTCGCCACGTGGTCGACAACGCCAGAGCGGATCCACTCCCCAAAAAGCCGCAACCGCTCGCGGCGGCAGTGCTGTTCGAGGTTACCGGTCGCAGGGAGGCTCCTGGCAGAGCGGAAATGATCGGCGGCCAAGGTACGAACGAAAGCTTCGTCTTCGTCGGAAGCGGGGCCCCGCAGACCGTGGTTGACGTGGAGGACGACGAGTGGCCCTGGGTACACTTGCCGGAGGGCGTAGAGGAGGAACACGCTATCGGCCCCACCGGAGACCGCGACGCCGAGCTTGGTTCCGGCGAGGCCGAGCCGTCCGAGCGAAGCTGCCACCGTCGCCAGCACCTTAGTCGCTGACGGTGAGGGTTGGCGTTTTGCCGACACCGCGCGCCACGAGCCGGGCGACGACACGTTCGGCGAGTTCGATGAAGGCCGCGCCCCTGCCGGCGGGGTCGAGGGCGACCGGTTTCCCCGTGTCGCCGCCGATGCGGATTTTCGGGTCGAGCGGGAGTTCGCCCAGGTAAGGGACGCTCATGGCGTTGGCGGTGCGCTCGCCGCCGCCCTGTCCGAAGACGTCGATACGTTCGCCAGAGACTGGGGCGATGAGATAGCTCATGTTTTCGACGAGCCCGAGGACGGGGACGCGAACGTTTTGGAACATCAGGACGGCTTTACGGGCGTCTTCGAGGGAGACCTCGGAAGGGGTAGTGACGACGACGGCCCCGGAGACGGTGGTCGTCTGCATGAGCGAAAGCTGGACGTCGCCGGTGCCGGGGGGCAGGTCAATGATGAGGTAGTCGAGCGTGCCCCAATCGACGCCGCGAAGGAACTGGTTGATGACCGAGTGGAGCATGGGACCGCGCCAGACAAGCGGCTTATCGCCGGGGCTGAGGAAGCCCATTGAAATCATTTTGACTTCGTGCTGTACGAGGGGCTGGATGCGTTCGCCGATGGCGTGGGGAGCCTCCCGGATGCCCATCATGAGGGGGACGTTGGGGCCGTAGACATCGGCGTCGATAAGACCGACTTTATAGCCGAGGCCAGCGAGCGCGATGGCGAGGTTCACGGAAACGGTAGTTTTGCCGACACCGCCTTTGCCGGAGCCGACTGCAATGATTTGCTTGACGCCTTCGATGGCGGTCGTCTTCAATTCCGTTTGTTGGGGGCCCATTCCTATCATTCTACCAGCCGTACCCCATCAGCGGACCAAACAAATGTCCGAACCCAATACAGCCTCCCCGCGCACAACAATACTTTCCTGGACGGAGCCGAGGTCGAACGTCGATTCGTATGGTTTGCCGGTATGCATGACCTCGCCTACGGCGTCATCGAGCCGCGTCCAACTGACCGGGGTGAAGAACGCGGGTACGGAGTCGACGCTGGGCAGCTCGGCGATCGGCTCGGTATTCCCCGAGAGCCAGGTATAGGACGTTATTGGCCTCGACCAGGCCCATGCGGACGCTTCGGACAGACCGGTTCATTTTCAGAGCGACCATGGCGGTGATCGGGGGCTGCGCTTTAGCGGAGTTCGAGTTCGGCGCGTTTGCGGGCGGTGATGTCGTATAGGGTGACGATAGCGCCAAGTTTTCTGCCTCCTCGCTGTTTGGTGTGGGTAAGGCCGGATAGAGCGGAGCGGCAGCGTTCGACGGTTTGAGTTGCGGGGTCGGCCGGAAGCTAGGGACCGCGGAGCGTGC
>CANNLB010000286.1 GCA_947505565.1 Acidobacteriota bacterium
CGAGTTCCACAACGGTGACCTCCTCAACGCCAGTGTCACGCACGACTACGAGTACCTGGCCCGGCCCTTCCGTCTCACTGGGGGCGGTGGTGTCACGGTGCCACGGGGTGGGTACGAATTCGCGAGCGGGAACGTCAGCGTCACGCTCGGGCCGAAGCGCCGGCTGACGGGCGCCGTCGGCTTCGATGCCGGATCGTTCTACGACGGCCACCGCAAGACGTTCACGTACAGCAGGGGCCGGGTGAATGTGACGCACCAGTTCTCGGTCGAACCGAACATCTCGGTGAACTGGGTGACTCTCCCGGCGGGTACGTTCACGGCCAAGCTGTACGGCGCCCGCGTCACCTACACGATGACGCCCCGGATGTTTGCGAGCGCCCTCATCCAGTCCAATTCGGATGGCCAGGCCACGGCCGTCAACGCGCGCCTCCGCTGGGAATACCGGCCGGGCAGCGAGTTGTTCGTCGTCTACAACGAACAACGGGACGCGGTCGGTCGACTGCTCACCGACCTCGCGAACCGCTCGTTCATCGTCAAGCTTAACTGGCTCTTCCGGCTCTGACCTCTTCCGGCTCCGACGTCAGGCCGGGCCGCGCGCTGGGGTTGCCGGGGCGGTTGGCGGGCGGGTCGCTCCGGCGATTCTCCGAGCGCATGCGGAATGGACCGTGGAGGAGAGCGACGGAGGATCTAGCGCACTCGGGCGACGACGACCGTGACGTCATCGGAGAGCACGCCGTGGCTGAACGTCTGGACCGCTTCCTGGAGTGCGCCGACCAAGCTTGCTGCTGGCGCTTGCCGGTGCTCCCGGATTACTGCCAGTAACTGTTCGTCGCCGAACTCTTCGCCCTCGGGGTTGTTCGCCTCGACGACACCGTCGGTGTAGATGACCAGCGTGTCCCCAGGTTTGAGTTCGCGCTCGTCTGTGGCGCCCTCCCAGTGCTCGAAAAGGCCCAGGACCGTGGCCGTCGACAGGAGTTTCTCGTAGGTGCCGTCGGCGTGCACCAGGAACGGCGGAAAGTGGCCGCAGTTGGCGTACGACAGCCGTCGCGTCTCGTCCGAGTAATCGGCGAAGAACAACGTCGCGTATTGATTTTCGGCGGTGTTGTCGAAGAAGAGCTGATTCACCGACTTGAGTAGCTTCGGCAGGTCGTTGGCGGCCATCGCATACTGGCCGCGCAGGTTCGCTTGGAGGTTGGCCATCAACAGCGCGCCGGCGATGCCCTTACCTGAAATGTCGGCGACGACGAGGCCGAGATGGCCGGCTCCCAGCTCGACGAAGTCGTAATAGTCGCCGCCCACGAGTCGTGCCTGGACGCAGCCTCCGGCGTAGTCGAGGGTCTCGAGGTTCGGCTGGCGCTGGGGAAAGAGCCGTGCCTGCACCTGGCGGGCAATGTCCAGTTCCCGCGCCGCGAGCCGATCCGCATCAAGCCGCTCGGCGATTTCCTCGGCCAGCCTGATGTTCTCGAGCGCGATGGCCGCCTGGCTCGCCACCGACTGGAGCAGGCGCTTGTCGTCGCGCGAGTACGTTTCCTCGGACGCGCGCGCGCTGAGGACGACAAGGCCGAGCAGGCGCTCCTTTCGGCCGACGATGGGGACCAGGCATTCCGCCGGGAATTCCCGCAGAAACGCCGGCTGCCCTTCGTCCGAGGCAATGGCGGGATCCCACGGCCGTCCGCGTCGGGCGACCTCGTCAATCCATGGTCGGTCGGGCCGCAGGACGGGCGGTGGCTGGATCCAACGCGTGGCCTGCGGATAGAGCCGTCCGTCCTGTCCCTCGAGGTAGACGATGGCGGCATTGGGATGGAGGGCCTGGGAGATCTCCCGCTCGAGCAGCAAGGCGAGTTCTGGCGGGCTCGTGACCGTAGGAATCGTATGGGCGAGGCTCTCGAGAATCGCGGTCGCGTCGTAGGCGCCGCGGAAGAACGCGCGATCGATGCGCGTGGTCGCCTGTCGGACGATCCGTGACGAGCCGAGCGTGAGCATGAGACCGAACACGGAGCCGACGAGAATCGCGACGTTGCCGCTTACGGCGAACAGGCGCGAGAACGATGTGGCGAAGACGCCGGCCAGGGTCGTGCCGAGTACCGCAATCAGCACGAACGAGCCCCGCCGTACCAGCAGGTAGCGGGCGCTGCGGCGGAGCAGCACGGGGATGTCGAGCACCCGGTGCCGGATGACGGCATATGCGAAGGACAGCGGGAAGACGAACGACAGGAGCACCGAGAGGGCGTGGACCCCGGCGGAGGTCTGCCACCCGCCGAGGGAGATCGCCGCGGGTTCGAGAAAGACCGGGCTGACGCCCAACACCGTGCCCCAGAGCAGCACGCGAGCCTTGCGACGGGCGTCGCTCGATGTCGCGCTGACGGCGTTCCAGCCGAGCGAGAGCAGACCGAGCGGCGTGCCGGCAAACAGGTAGGCGAGGCGTGCGCCGTCCGCCAGGGATGCGCCGAGTAGGTGCTGCAGGAACAGCGGGGCTTCGGCGGGCGTCCCTTTGTCGAGGTTCGGCAACGCGAAGATCACACAGCCGAGGATATTGGCCCATTTGAGCCAGGGCGCTGCCAAATCGAGCGGCGAGCGCGTGGGGAACACCGCGAAGAAGCCGTAGAAGAACACCGGAAAGGCCGCAAGTCCGATCGTGCGGTACGCCGCGACGAAACCCGACAACAGCGGCGGCAGGATCCCGTACCGCCACGGGAACTGCGGAATGCTGATGAAGGACGCGAAGAGCCCGGCCATGAGCCAGGCGTGCCGGTCCGTGGGCCGGAGGGCTAGGACGGTCAGGGCGACGGTCAGGAACGCCGCGGGATAGATCGCCAGCAGGCTCAGGGAGTGCTCGAAGAGTCCTCGCAGCGAAAACGGGCTGACGGTTGGCCTGTGGGCCGTGAGCCGGACGGTCGTCCCGTCCCGCACGATGCCCAGGGCGACGTCGTGCTCGACCGGCGTCCGTTCCCACACATTGAAATCCGAGCTCGTTGCCAGGGGGGTGCCGTCGACGGCGATGATGCGGTCGCCGGGGCGGAGGCCCGACTGTGCGGCCGCGCCGCCATTCTCGACCGTCCCGACAACGATCGCGCGCTCGGATTCTTCGTACTCCGACGCGAAGCCCAGAGAGCCGCTCGCGGTTTGGATCTGGTAGTAGTACATCCACGCGGCGCCGTAGGGGACCGTAATGATGGCAAAGAGCACCACCAGCGCCCGCGGCACGGAGGCGCGCCACGAAGACCGACGAGACACGGGATCGGACGACAAAGAAACTGGAGTCTAATGTATTCCAGGCATCGGCGCGAAGGCCGATTGTCACGCTGCCGCTGCTGGGCCTCGGCGGTGACCCACGGTGATCAATGCTGCCGAAGACGAGTTCCGTTGAACTTGATTCGGACCTTCCCAACGACTCGCCGCGCGTTGCCGTACTGCTCCCAGTTCCATGACGCATCTCACCTCGTCACGCTGATTCGCCTGCCGAGTCAGAGGGGAGTGCTCTCGTGACCGACTCGAACGTAACAAGTTGTCACCACATGTGTATCGTGCCCCCGACCGATCCCGCAGCCAGCGTGACCAGTTCTCGGTCGCGAAGAGACGCGACGCGGGGGCGTGGATTACCTTGCGTCCGGATGCATCCGCGTGGAGAATATTGAGCCTTGCGGACCTATCCGACGTGTCTCTCGTGGGCCCAGTTTGCCCCGGGCCTGGCACGTCAGACTTGGGAGCTGGCAATTCAAAGGAGAAACGTGATGCGGATACTGGCAGTGATTTCTGGGCTGGCATTGCTTGTCGGTGTGGCCGTCCACGCCGCCGAGAAGCCGTCTGCAGCCTTTCAGCAGGCAATGAAAGACAGCGGCGCGGCGCTGCAGAAGATTGGTAAGGATGTAGAAGCGAAGGACTACGACGCGGTTGCTGCCGGCGCCGCGGTTGCGGGTTTTCCGATGATCTCCAAGGCGCAGGCCGGCCCGATTACGATGCGGTGGCAAAGCACGTGGCCGGCGAAGGACATCTTCCACGAGTACGCGCTCGATTTCGCCAAGAAGGTCAACGACATGACCGGCGGCGACCTGAAGATTGAAGTGCTGCCGGCTGGTGCCGTGGTTCCGGCATTTCAGCTGCTGGATGCGGTGTCGAAAGGCACCCTCGATGGCGGCCATGGCGTGCTGGTTTATCACTACGGAAAACAGAACGCCCTCGCGCTGTGGGGTTCAGGTCCAGCCTTCGGTATGGACGCCAACATGATGCTGGCCTGGCACAAATACGGCGGCGGTAAGGAATTGCTCGCCAAGCTGTACGGCTCGATCGGCGCCAACGTGGTGTCGTTCCCGTACGGCCCGATGCCGACGCAACCGCTGGGCTGGTTCAAAAAGCCGATCACCAAAGTGCAGGACATGAAAGGCCTGAAGTTCCGCACCGTGGGTATCTCCATTGACGTGTTCACGGCGATGGGCGCTGCGGTCAACGCGCTGCCCGGCGGCGAAATCGTTCCGGCGATGGACCGTGGCCTGCTGGATGCTGCGGAATTCAACAACGCTTCGTCCGATCGTCTGCTCGGTTTCCCCGATGTGTCCAAGGTCTGCATGCTGCAGAGCTACCATCAGAACGCCGAGCAGTTCGAGATCATGTTCAACAAAGGCAAGTTTGATGCGCTGCCGACGAAGATGAAGTCGATCATCGAAAACGCCGTCGAAGCTGCGTCCTCCGACATGTCCTGGAAGGCGGTGGACCGCTATTCCCAGGATTACATCGAGATGCAGCAGAAGCAGAACGTCAAGTTCTACAAGACACCCGATGCGGTGCTGCAGGCGCAGCTCAACGGTTACGACGCGGCGGTTGCCAAGCGCAAGGATAATGCGCTGTTTACTGAAATCGAGGAGTCGCAGCGCAAGTTTGCTGAGCGCGCCGTGCGTTGGGATCTGGATACCAACGTTAACCGCCGCATGGCTTACAACCATTATTTCGCCAAGAAGGCAGCGCCGGCGAAGAAGTCCTGATTTAACAGTGATTCATGCCAGTACAAACACCATCCGGTTCACCCGGATGGTGTTTTTTTTAGAATGACGACCCTGGTATTCATGGGTAACAAGCTGTAACAACTGATACCGAGCCGAACCATGCAAAAACTCCTGCTTTTCATCGACAAGGTCAGCACTTTCGTCGGCCATGCGTTTTCCTGGCTGATTGTCGCGCTGACGCT
>CANNLB010000287.1 GCA_947505565.1 Acidobacteriota bacterium
GTTAGCAAAGTATCGGCGTCAGGCACAGCCTGTACACCCGGTGGTTCAGCATGAAGCGGTGGTGGAGCCGGTAGCGGCGAAGATTGAGAACGAAGCGGTGGTGGAGCAGGTATTGGCACAAGTGGAGGCCGCTGACCCGGAACCGCCGCCGATGCCCGAGCCGCCGCCGATTGTGGTGGTTGCTGCGCCGGAACCGGAGCCCGTCGTTGAGGTGGTGGCTGAGCCGGTTGCCGAGGCCGTCGTTGAGGTGGTGGTTGAGCCGGTTGCCGAGGCCGTCGTTGAGGTGGTGGTTGAGCCGGTGATTGAGCTGGCGCTCAGTGCGGGAAAAGAGTTAGAGGCTGACGAAGAGGGAGCGATCGACGAGACTCGGGAAGAGATTGAGATCGACCTGCACGTCGACCACGAAGAAGAAGACGACGAGCTCGACGCGGCGCAGGCGGCAGCGGAGGCAGCGGTAGCGGCCGAAAGCGGCGAGCAAATCGCGGCGTCAAACGAAGACGAAGGCGACGAAGAGGACGATGAGGAAGGCGGGGAGCCGAGTGAAGAGGGTCCGGAGCCGGCGCGGCAACCGCAGAGTTTGACGGCGGCGTTGCGGGATCGGGATCGGAACTCGCGGTTCCAGGCGAGAGGTCGGCGCACGCGTGGCCGGCGCCGTGGTCCGCGGGAGCGGGGTAATGAGATCGACGGCCCGCCGGCTGCTGTAGCCGCCGCTGATCCGGCTCCTCCTCCGATCGTGAATGCGACAGCCGCGCCGGAAGTGCGGGAGCGGTCAAGCGAACGGCCAACGGATCGGGACCGGGGACGGGATCGTGACCGCGGTCGGGATCGAGATCGAGAGCGGAGTACTGAGGGTAACTCGGAAGCCGGAGGGGAGCGGGACCGTCGCGAGCGTCCTCCGCTGCCGCAGATCACGGATTTGCTGAAGGCCGGCCAAGAGATTCTGGTTCAGATTTCGAAGGAACCGATTGGTGCCAAGGGTGCTCGGATCACGTCGCACATCGCGCTGCCGGGCCGGTTCTGTGTGTACATGCCGACGACCGATCACAATGGCGTGAGCCGGAAGATTGCGTCGGACGAAGAGCGGTTGCGGTTAAAGCGGATTTTGCAGACGCATCGCACGGGCATGCCGGGTGGTTTCATCATTCGGACAGCGGGCGAGGGGCAGAGCGAGGAAGAGATCGCGGCCGACATGAACTTCCTGTACAACCTTTGGCTGGACATCCGGTCGAAGGCGGAGAAGCGCCCGGCTCCGTTGCTCGTGCATCACGATCTGGACATTGTGCAGCGGACGCTGCGGGATCAACTAACGACGGACTACAAAACGATCTGGCTCGACAACGAGGAGTTGTACGAGAGCACGGTGAACTTCGTCCAGCGGTTCCAGCCGGCGCTCGTCAGCAAAGTGAAGTTGTGGACGCGTCCGGTGCCGATCTTCGACACCTTCAACATCACGACAGAGCTGGAAAAGGCTTTGCGGCCGAAGGTATGGCTGAAGTCGGGTGGTTACATTGTGATCAACCAGACCGAGGCTTTAGTGGCCATTGATATCAACACGGGTAAGTACGTGGGTAAGTCGAACCGATTGGAAGACACGATTGTCAAGACGAATACCGAGGCTGTGAAGGAGATCGTTCGTCAGATCCGGTTGCGCGATTTGGGCGGGATTATCGTAGTCGACTTCATCGACATGGATGAGCGCAAGAACCGACAAAAGGTGATGCAGGTGCTTGAAGAAGCCATGATGGTGGATCGCGCACCGTATAAGATTCTGCAATTCAACGATTTCGGACTGGTCGCCATTACTCGGAAACGGGTGAAGCAGTCGCTGGAAAGGACGTTGTGTATGCCCTGCGTTTATTGTGAAGGCGCGGGTACGGTGAAGAGCGTGCAGACGGTGATCGGCGAGATTCTGGCCGAGTCGCAGAAGTTGGCACGGGCGGTAGACGGCAAAGAGGTGATGCTGCGAGTGCATCCTGAGGTGGCGAAGGTGCTGAAATCGCACAAGAACCAGTATCTCGAGGAGCTTGAGGGTATCTTCGGCCGGCCGGTGCTCGTGAAGGGCGACGCGGCGGTCCATATTGAAAAATACGATTTGGGCTGATGGATCGACTGGTTGCAGTAGCGGTTAGTTGCGCAGCGCTGGCGCTCGGTCAGGACCTGACGGTTCGGAGCGAGTTCCAGCGCCCGGGTTTGGACGGCGAGGTGGTGGCGGTCGATCAGTCGGGCCGGTCTCGGGAGATCCTTTCTCCGGCCGTGGCACGGAACGGATACGCTTCGTATTTTCTGACGGTCCGGGTGCCGGCGGGGGTGGAGTGGTATTTGGAAGTTGGCCAGAATCCAGACAATGCGGCGCGGTCCGTTTTGTATCAAGTGAGTCACGACGGGGCGGGGTTGCCGGACCAATTGACTAAGGTCGAGATGCCGGTGAAGGGAAAGGCGGAGAAAGCTGAGGTTCGGAGTTACTGGCTGGACTTATGGTTGGACGCCGCGGCGCCGGTGCGTCGGATCAAGATTGAGCCGCAGGTGTGGATGGGGGATCGGTGGATTGTGTACCCAATGGAGTTTCGGGTGCAGGCGGCGACGGTACCGGCGTTTACGCCTCGATTCTGGGGCCATGCGGACGTGGCGACGCGGGCGGATGCGGTGATGATCAGCGGTTGGCGGGATTATGTGTGTCGGCAGTTGCCGTCGCAAGCGAAGGCGGAGACGGCGACAACGGTGAGGCTGTTACAGCATCGAAATGTGCTGCAGGACGTCGCGCTGGCGAAGAAATTGGGCAAGGCTTCGGCGGAAGCGGCTTTACGGGCGGGCGGGGTGACGGTGGGGACGGAAGGCTGGTGCGCTGCCCCAGTGGAAAGCTGGCAGAAAGATTTGCCGGTGGAATGGTACCTGCGGACGCGTGACTTCTTGTACCGGAACGCGGTAAACTGAAAGTCCAATTCGCGGAGAGATGGCCGAGTGGTTTAAGGCGCACGCCTGGAAAGCGTGTGTACTCGAAAGGGTACCGAGGGTTCGAATCCCTCTTTCTCCGCCATTCCTTACAACGTGTAGCGGATCGAGAATTTTAGCATCCGCGCGAGATCGTTGAGGCGACTGGTTCCGACGAAGTCCACGGAATTATTGGTACTGGTGATGCGGCCAAAGGCTAGTTGTTGCGCGTGGGCATGGCGAAGTGGGGGTGTGTTGAGGGTGTTGTAGAACTCGGCGCGGAACTGGTCCCGATGGCCGCTAGGGAAGGTTTTGTAGACGTCGGCGTCACAGTTGGCCATGTCCTGGCCGAAGAAGGTGTTGCGGCCGCCGGAGTCTTCGCCGCTGCAGCCGGGGTTGAAAACGAGCTGGACGACGGGCGTGGCGATCGTCGAAAAAAAGCCGCTTAGGGGAAGCTGTCCGCTGCTGTAGGCTTGGCCGGTGGCGGGGTTGGCGCGGCCGTTGTCGACACTGGCTTCGTAGAGGGCCTGATTGAGGAGAATAGGCCGGTCGTCGGCGACTCCGTTGGCATTGACGTCGTAGCCGGCACTGACGGTGACGGGGTTGCCGGTGGGGTAGGTGTGGTTGGCGCTGAGGGTCCAGCCGCCGAGGAGCACGTTCTTCTTGAAGAAGGGCAGGATGTCGCCGTAGCTAGAGCCTGTCCAGAATTACCTCATTTTTCAAAACCGCCGCCCTCAAAGAGCCCTACGTCCAGGTGCTGTATCGCGCTCATTCGCGACCCAATCCTCCGAATCTCTTCCCCCCGCCCCGCCAGACACACCTCTCCGAGCCCCCCCCTTTCCCTCTCGCCCTTTCTGGCCGACTCCCCTCTCCGTTAGCCTTCGGTGGCGGCCCACTCAACTTCCGCAAGTCCGCCAACAGCCAAAGATTATGCGTCAGCGCCGTCCAGCCCACCTGCCGATCCTGCCCCGCAATCCCTTTGCTCAAAAACGGCCCACCCAAAAAGTCGTTCTTGAAAATCCCCACCCGCGCCTCCGTCTGCGCCTTTCGATGAGGCCACTTCCGAAACTTCTCCCCCTTTCAACTCTCAGCAAACTTCCCCGGATCCTTCGGCGCAATCCCATTCTCAATCCCCTTGTCCGCCAACTTCTGCCGCGCCGCCTTGCTATCAAATCCCCGCCCCGCCACCACACTCACCGGCAATCCCCACTCGCCCATCCGGACCAACCTCTCCCCCATCAAGAACGCATCGCTCTCCACCTCTCGGTCCGCAAGTCCCAATCAATCATCAACCCGCACACCGCCTCCGCCAGCAACAACTGGCGGCCAAACTCCACCTCCGCTCCCGCCTTTCCCCGCACAATCACACTCGCGTGCGGCTCATACAAGCTGATTAGCTTCTCTTCATTCTTCACCAACCGCTCGCCGATAATCCGTTCGTGCGCCTGCTTGATTGCCACCGGCAGCGCCGCCAGGATGGTCTCGATGCGGGCCTGTTCTAGATTTTGGCTTCCCTCTCGCTCCAGGTCGTCGGCTGCCACTCCGCGGCCAGCCTATCGCGGTGCCGCTCCGCATGCGCCATCACCAGCCGCACGTGCGCCTTCATCCGGCGCAGAACCTTCTTGCGCTCCTTCTTGCCGCCGGATCGCTTCCCCACTGCCGTCATCCGCATACGCAGCTTGTTGATTTCACTCAGGAAGGTCTTGGGCTCCTCCATGCGAACTTTTAAGCCTTGCGTCCGGATCAGGATCATCGCCTTGACCAAGGTCCGAACGCCGTCGCGCAGCAGCCCCCCTGGAATACGCGTCGGAAACACTTGCAGAGTTGACGGCGATGAGCCGGAGCCGTAAGGAAGAAGCGCGAATGGTCGAGCGCGCCCGGATTTTGCTCGGTTGCTTGGATGGAAAGGAAATTCAGCAAGTAGCGCAGGATACCGGTGCGTCCGTTCCGACTGTCAGTAAATAGCGCAAACGCTTTCCGCAGGCTGGAATTGCGGGTCTGCAGGACCGCCCGCGCTCGGGAAAACCTCCCATCTATGATGCCGGGTTCCGGGGCCGGGTCCTGGCGCTCCTGGAGCAAACTCCACCGCCAGGCTTGGCTCATTGGGACGGTCGAGGGTGGCCAGAGAGCTGGGCGCCAGCGTCCATGCGGTGTGGCGACTGCTGCGCCGGGAAGGAATTCATCTCCAACGCCTCAGGACTTAGTGCGTCAGCACCGATCCGGAGTTCTCGCCCAAGGCCGCCG
>CANNLB010000288.1 GCA_947505565.1 Acidobacteriota bacterium
TAGATGACAGCATCGGCTTTGTGGGCGGCTTCGAGGGCTTTGTGGAAGTCGGTCGAGCTGGTCGTGTCTCCGCCGTCGGTGATGAGGACGAGGACGCGTCGGCCGTCCCGGCGCTTGAGTTCGTCCGCCGACAGCAGCATGCCGTCGTAGAGTGAAGTTCCGGCTTCAGCCTTGAGGTTCCGAAGCGAGCTTTCGATGTTGGTGAGCTTGCGGGTGAAGTTGGTTCGGCGGACGACTTCCCAGTTGAAGGTGATGACGGCGGCGGCGTCGTCCGGGTTGCCATCGGCGAAGAGAGCTCTGGAGAAGCGGGTGAGAGAGTCGGTTTGGTACTTGAGGTTGGACGCGGTAGAGCCGCTGATATCGAGGGCGAGGACGACGGAGAGGGGCTGGGCGGTGCGACGTTCGAAGACGGCGACCGACTGTGGCGCGCCGTTATCGGTGATGGAGAAGTCGGCCTGTTCGAGCCCGCCGATCAGCTCGCCGCCAGCGTTTTTGACGGTGACCAGGAGTCGGACGAGACTGACGTTTGTTTTGAAGGTGACGTCCTGCGCCGCGGCGAGCGCGGGCAGCGCGAGAAAGGCGCGGCGGGTTAGCGGATTAACGATTCGTCCCATTCGCCTTCGACCCAGACTTCGCCGTCGGCGAAGTGTTCTTTCTTCCAGATGGGGACTAGTTTCTTGAGCTTATTGATGCCCTCGAGAGCGGCGTCGAAGGCGGGTTTGCGATGGGGGGAGAAGGCGACCACGGCGACACTGGTTTCTCCTATTTCCATGCGGCCCAAGCGATGGACGAGCGCGATGCGGGAGATGGGATGGGCGGCGGTGATTTCGTCGCCGATCTGCGCCATCAACTTAATGGCCATGGTTTCATAGCACTCGTAATCGAGGAAGCGGGTGGGACGGCCTTTGGTATTGTCGCGGACGACTCCTTCGAAGTTGACGAAGGCGCCGTCGTGGGGCTGGAGCAGTTGGCGGGCGAGGGTGGCGACGTCGAGCGGTTGGCGGGTGAGGCCGTAGAAGTTGCCTTTCGGCTCGGTGGTGATCTGATGAATCCACGGCCCGGTGCCGCCGCTGACGGGCGGAAGCAGCGCGATTTCATCGCCATCGGCGAGCGGGGTGGCGGCGGGGGCGAATTCCTGATTGCGGGCGAGCATGACGCTGCGCTTCAGCTCGACGAGGGCAGGGAAGCGGGCGGCGAAATGATCGAACACGTTGCCGACGGTCGCGTCGGCGGGCAGTTCGAGCGAGGTTTGGGATTGGCCGATGATATCCCGTAAGAGGCCGAAAAAGAGGACTTGGACGCGCACGATGTCATGGTACCAGACGGGTTGTATCAATCTTAGGTTTCAGCGCATCCTATGCGTATGGCTAAAAAACTGAGTGAGACCGCGAACGACCTGGAGAAGGGAATTCGGAAGGAGGTGGTTGAGCTGCTGAACGCTCGGCTGGCCGATGCGTCGGACCTGAAGAGCCAGGTGAAGCATGCCCATTGGAACGTGAAGGGGCCGAATTTCATTGCCCTCCACGAGCTTTTTGACGGGATCGTGGGGAGGCTGGACGTACAGGCCGACGACATTGCCGAGCGGGCGGTGCAGTTGGGCGGTGTGGCGCTAGGGACGATTCGGATGGCGGCCGGGGCGTCGCAGATTGAAGAGTACTCGGCCGAGACACGGGACGGCAAAGACCACGTGAAGGCGCTGGTGGACCGAACCGCTGTTTACGGTGCCGCGGTGCGGAAGGCAATTGATGCGGCGGCGAAGGCCGGGGACGCGGGCACTTCGGACCTGTTTACGGGGATATCGCGGGCGGTGGACAAGGACTTGTGGTTCCTTGAGGCGCACTTAGGCTAGAAGATGACACATCGGGCGAAGATTCGGGTTCGCTATGCGGAGACGGACCAAATGGGTGTGGTTTACCATGCCAACTATGTGGTGTGGATGGAGGTTGGCCGGGTGGAGTATGCTCGCGCGGCCGGCTTGCCTTACAGGGAGCTCGAAAGCGCGGGGTACTTCATGGCCGTGACGGAGGCGAGTTGCCGTTACCTAGCGCCGGCGCGGTACGACGATGAGGTGGAGGTGGAGACGCATATTGAGAAGGCTTCGGCGCGGGGGATAGCGTTCCGCTACGTGTTTTGGAGGGGCGAGCAGAAGCTGGGGGAGGGAACGACGCGGCACCTGTTTCTGAGCCGGGAGATGAAGCCGACGCGGCTGCCGGCGGAGTATCATGCGATTTTTGGGATAAGCTAGCGCTCATGCGCGGATGCTTGGTTGGTTGCGGGTTTTTTGGTCAGATCCATTTAGAGGCTTGGCGGCGGATGCCCGACGTGACGATCGTCGGGACTTGCGATGCGGACCCGGCGAAGGGGACGCACACGCGGCTGGACCAGATGCTGGACGAGTTGCGGCCGGACTTTCTGGACGTGGCGACGCGGCCGGAGCTGCACGTTGAGATGGTGGCGATGGCGGTGGAGCGGGGGATTCCGGTGATGTGCCAGAAGCCGTTGGCGCCACGTTGGGACGATGCGGTGAAGATGGTGGCGACGGCCGAGGCGGCGGGGGTGCCGCTGGTGATCCATGAGAATTGGCGCTGGCAGCCGTGGTATCGGGTGGTGGCGGCGGAGCTGCGGAAGGGCCTGATCGGCGAGCCGGTGACCTATACCTTTCGGGTGCGGAAGTTCGACGGGGACGGGCCGGAGGCGTATGTGGCGCAGCCGTATTTCCGTGGGTATGAGCGGCTACTGATTTATGAGACGCTGGTGCATCCGTTGGATACGGCGCGGTTTCTGTTTGGGGAGATTGGCGGGGTTTATGCGCAGGCGCGGCAGGTGAATCCGGCGATTGTGGGGGAGGACCAAGTGTTGCTGGTGACCTCGCACGGGAGCGGTTTGGGCGGGGTGATCGACGGGCATCGGTTCCTGGATTTGCGGCCGGATTCGCCGCCGTTGGGGGACTTTACGGTGGACGGGGTGGGTGCTTCGCTGGTGGTGGACGCGGGCGGCGATGTGTGGTTGTGGAACGGGCGGGAGCGGAAGATGGTGTGGCAGAACACGGTGAGTCAGGGCTATCGCGGGGATAGTGTGCGGGCGGTGTGTCGGCATTTCGTCGATGAGCTACGGGGCGAGCGGCGGTTCGAATCGACGGGCCGGGAGTATCTGAAGACGGTGGCTTGTGTGGAGGCTGGCTATCGGAGCATGGCTTCGGGGCGGGCGGAGAGCACGCGGACCTTCAGCGAACTGCCGGCGACGGGGCCGACGTAGACCCTCTGCGTGGCCTTGACGAAGTCGGTTCGCTTCGCCTTGGGGATGTCCATGAACTTTTGGGGGTTGCGGTCGACTAACGGGAACCAACTGCTCTGCACCTGGACCATCAGCCGATGACCGCGTCGGAAGGTATGGAAGACATCGGGAAGGGTATAGGCGATCTGCTCGATTTGGCCGGGGACCAGCGCTTCCGGCTTCTCGAAGCTCTTGCGGAACTTGGCGCGGAACGGTTCGCCTCTTACTAACTGCTGGTAACCTCCCATTTTCAAGTTCTTCGGGTTGGGCTCGGGGTTGGGATAGTCGTTGGGGTAGACGTCGATGAGCTTGACGACAAAATCCGAGTCCGTGGCCGTGGAGGAGATATGGAGCGTCGCTTCGAGGGGGCCGGCTAGAGTCAGATCCTCTTCGAGAGGGTCGGTTTCAAAGACGAGAACGTCGGGGCGGGCGGCGGCGAAACGCTGGTCGTCTAGCATGTGCTCGACCGTCATCGTATTGGCGATGTAGGGGACGAAAGGGACGGGACGGGCGGGGTCGGAGAGATACTCGACGTAGCCACCGCGGCTGGGCGGGTTGGCGGCGAGACGGCCGTCGTGGCCGAGATGGAAGGTTCGTTCGGTGGCTTGTTTTGGGGGCCAGGCGTCGAAGGTTCTCCATTGATTGGTCCCGGTTTCGAAGACTTGGGCTTCGGCGGTGACGGCCTTGGCATCGCCTCGGAGGTACTTTTCGAAGAAGGGGAGCTCGATGTGCTCGCGGTAATAGGGTCCGGTGGGCTGATGGAAATTCACGTCGCCGAGGCGGTCGCCTTTGCCGGACGCCCATTGGCCGTGCGACCAGGGACCCATGACGAGTAAGTTGACGCCGCTAGGACTTTGGCGCTCGTTGCGCTTGTAGGTTTCGAGGGTGCCGAAGAGGTCTTCGGCGTCGAACCAGCCGCCGACGGTAAGGACGGCGGGTTTGACGTTGACTAGGTGGGGACGGACATCGCGGGCCTTCCAGAAAGCGTCGTAAGTGGAGTGATCCATGAGGTCCTTCCAGTAGGAGACCTTGTTCTTGAGGAGGCGCTCGTTGATCTCTTCGAGGGTGCCCATTTGGAGGAAGAGGTTATAGCCGTCGGGGGATTCGTATTCGGGATTCGAGCGGGGGACCTTAGGGTCGTTGGCGCCTTCGCGGGAGTTCATGTAGAACCAGCGGACGGCGTGGGCGAGGTAGAAGGCGCCGTTGTGACGCCAGTCGTCGCCGATGAACCAGTCGCCGACGGGGGCTTGGGGGGAGACGGCTTTGAGGGCGGGATGGGCGTCGAGCAGGCCCATGGAGGCATAGAAGCCGGGGTAAGAGATGCCCCACATGCCGACGTTGCCGTTGTGGTGGGCGACGTTCTTGAGGATCCAGGAGATGGAGTCGGAGGTGTCGGAGGCTTCGTCGAACTGGGAGGCGGATTTGTTGGGGATATAGGGGCGAACCTGTTCAAAGACGCCTTCGGAGGCGAAGCGGCCGCGGACGTCCTGGTAGACGAAGATATAGCCTTTTTGCTGGGCAAATTCGGAGGGGCCGAGGGTTTCGCGGTACTGGTCGGCGCCATAGGGGCGGACGGCGTACGGGGTGCGGGTGAAGAGGATGGGATAGGGCTTGGCGGGGGCGGCGTCCTTGGGGATGTAGACGGCGGTGAAGAGTTTGGTGCCGTCGCGCATGGGGATGCGGTACTCGTACTTGGTGTACTGTTCGGATACTGGCTTCTTTTCGGGCGGGGCGGCGGGGAGGAGAGCGGCGAGGACAAATAGGGCGACGAAACGCATGCACCATGGTACCTATATCAGACGGTGGTGGGGGAAGACCGGGAGCGGCTCCTTGCGACCGAAGAGACCGGGATGGCTCTTGGCCGCCTGCCAGACGGCGAGGGCG
>CANNLB010000289.1 GCA_947505565.1 Acidobacteriota bacterium
AAGCGGCGGGCCGACGGACCTCGTCAAAGCGGCAAAGAAAGTGGCGCTGCTGTGCTTGGGCGTCGCCTATCAGCGCTTTCTCGCCGAACTCGATAGCCAGCAGGAGATCCTGGCGGCGCTGTGCGACATCACCATGCAGGCGTTTGCGATGGAGTCCGTGCAGCTCCGTTCGCAGAAGCATAATGTCGCCCCGAAGATGACGGCGGTGTTTCTGCAGGACGCGATGGGCAAAATTGAAGGCCATGCGCGAACGGTGCTGGCAGCATGTGCGGAGGGGGACGAACTGCGGATTCAACTTTCCGCGCTGCGGCGTTTAGCCAAGCACGACCCGATCAACACAATCGGCTTGCGGCAGGAGATTGCGCAGCGGTTGCAGACGGCGCAACGGTATGTCCTCGCCTAAGCAGCGAGTGGTGGTGCTGGTCGGCTTGCCGGGGTCGGGCAAGTCGACTTGGCTCGAGAAGCAGGGCGGGGGCGGGTTGTCGTCCGATGCGATGCGAAAACTGCTCCGCGACAACGAAGCGGACCAGACGATTCACGGCGAAGTGTTCACGCTGCTGCGACATTTGCTGCGGCTACGGCTGCGGTTGGGCGCGGCCACGACCTACATCGACTCGACCAACCTAAGCAAGCGGGAGCGACGTATCTGGGTGAAGATCGCCCATGAATTGGACGCGGATTGCGAGGCGGTGTTTTTCGATGTCCCGCTGGCGCTCTGCAAAGCGCGCAACGCCAAAAGAACGCGCGTAGTCCCCGCAGAGGCTATGGAGCAATTGGCGGGACGGTTGGTTCGTCCGGAGCCGGCAGAGGGGTTTGCGGCGATTCGAGTCGTTTCCAATTAGCGAGCACGATGGCCCAAAACAGAATGGGCAGAAGCAGCAAAGTGGCGGTAAGCCCGGCGACGTTTTGCGGGGTCCAACCGCCGTCAATCAAGACGCCCGCCGAAGAACTCGCCAGCGACATCACGATGACTGCGATGCCGAATTCGGCCGAGAAGACGCGGCCACGAAACTTATCGTCGGTATTGATTTGCAGCAGTGTCGTGGAGCCAACCCAAGTGACCGTGCTGCCCATGTGCGCGATGACGACCGCGAGGCAGGCGATGGGCATGGAGGACGCCTGGCTAAGGAGGAAGTACCCGAGCGAAGCCACGACGAAGCCAATCAAAATCGCGTAGCGTTGGCGCGCTTGATTGCGCCCGGCAATGTAGCCGAGCAGGATGGGACCGGTGAGCGCACCGATGCCCCGGGAACCCATCAGCAGGCTGACGCCGAGCGCGGCGGCGCGCTCCGGCGCGGCCCCCAGCCAAGTGACGGCGAATTTGTCGCGACCGAGCATCGTGAGCAGAACCCAGTTGGACGCAATGATGGAGTTGCCGGATTTAACGAACAGGGTCGCCAACATGCGGGAGTCCCGCCGCACGTAGCGCACCCCTTCGAGAATCGGTTTGAAATCGTAGAGATCCCGCCAGTGCAGCGGAGCGTGGCCTTCGGTGTGGGGCTCGTGAAACTTCATCCGACGCACGATCATGGCCGAAGCAACAAACGAACAGGCATCGATCGCGAAGACGGCTTCGCGGCCCAATAGCGCAAGCGCAATGCCGCCGAAGGTGAAGCCCATGGCAAAGTTGAAGCTCCACGTTGTCGAGCTGAGCGCATTGCCGACGAAGACCTCATCGCCGGTGGTGATGTTCGGCACGATGGCGGAACGGGCCGGCTCGAACAGGCCCCACATGACGGTTTCGAGAAACAACAGGACGTACAGCAGCGGCAGCATGGCCGGCGTGCGAACGAAGAGCATGCAGGCGATGATGAGCGCGCGGCAGAGGTCGGCGAACATCATCACTTTGCGACGGCTCAGCCGATCGTTCAACACGCCCGCGGCCGGAGCCGTGAGGCACTGCGGCAGCACTTGGAGCACGAAGGCAAAGCCGATGGATTCGGCCTTGCCGGTGAAATCGAGAAGAAGGTTATACAGCGCGAGCGTAAAAAACCAGTCTCCGATTTCACTGATGACCTGCGCGCTCCAGAGCAACCGGTAGTTTCGGTTGCCGCGGAGGAGTTGCCAGTAGTCAGGGATGGTGACGCGGCGACGCTCAGTCATGGTGCGATGGTGTACAAGCCCATCCGCTCTTTGGCGGTTTTGACAATACCAGCGGCGATGGGAGTGACGCGATCGCGGCCCTGTTGGAGCACGCTTTCGAGATAAGCCGGATCGGCCATCACTTCGGCGTACCGCTTTTGGATCGGTTCCAGGCCGGCGAGGACGGCGTCAGCCACCGTTTTTTTCAGGTCCCCGTAGCGAAGGCCTGTAAAGTGTTGTTTCATTGCGTCGTCCGACCAATCGGTGAATGCCTGGAAGATCCCGAGTAGGTTCTCGACTCCGGGCCCCATGGTTGCGAAATCGACGGCGGGGTTGGAATCAGTGGTGGCGCGCATAATCTTCTTACGAGCCTCTTCGGGCTTGTCGAGCAGGCCGATGGCATGGCCGGAACCAGTGGCCGACTTGCTCATTTTCTTGGTGGGGTCGTCGAGGCCCATGACACGGGCGCCGACCATGGGCAGGCTCGTTTTCGGCACCACAAACGTCTCGCCGTACAGGTGGTTGAAGCGCTCGGCGATATCGCGCGCCAGTTCCATGTGCTGGCGTTGGTCATCCCCGACCGGGACGACAGCGGCGTTGTAGAGCAGAATGTCCGCTGCCATCAGAACAGGATATTGCAGCAGCCCATCGCCGATTGTCTCGGCTTCTTCGGCTTTCGCTTTGAACTGCGTCATGCGTTCGAGCCAACCGAGGGGCGTGACACAGGTCAGCAGCCAGCCAAGTTCGGCATGTTGCGGCACGCTGGACTGGACGGTGAGCGAACTGACGGTTGGGTCAATCCCGGCAGCGAGGTAAAGCCCGGCGACCTGGCGAATTTTTTCGCGCAGCTCTTCCGGCTTCTGGTACACCGTAATAGCGTGGAGATCAACGATGCAAAAAATGCACTCGTATTCATGCTGCAGCTTGACCCAATTACGGAGGGCGCCAAGGTAGTTGCCTATATGAAGGTTTCCGGTAGGCTGCATCCCGGAGAAGACTCGTGCTTTCATCGCCAACTTCCAGTCTACTAGTCCACAATAGAGAGAGTGCAGATTGAAGTAGAAAAATTGGTATACGGTGGCGACGGCCTGAGTCGTAACGAAGGCCGCGTCGTGTTGACGCCGTATGTGCTCCCGGCCGAGCAGGTGAGAGTGGAAGTGGTGCGTGAGCGCAAGGACATGCTGGAGGCGCGCGTCGACGAAGTGCTGACGCCGTCGCCTCATCGCGTGGCCCCCTCCTGTCCGCATTTCGGCGTCTGTGGCGGTTGCCACTATCAGCACGCTGAGTATAAGTTTCAAGTAGAACAGAAGTCGGCAATTGTGCGCGAGGTCTTCTCGAGGATCGGCCGGATCGAAATTCCGGGCGAGATCGGGACGATCTTCGCGCAGCCGTTCGGCTATCGGAACCGAATCCAGGTTCACATAGAAGGGGTGCGTCTGGGGTTCAAGGAAGGCGGCACCCATAAGCTGCAACCGATTGAGCAGTGCCCGATCGCATCGCCCAAACTAAATGAGAGTTTGCAGATTATTCGCGGGATGTTGAAGAACTCCCGTTGGCCAGGCTTCGTGCGCTCACTCGAACTGTTCACCAACGAGAAGGAAGTGCAGCTGAACGTCATCGAAACGATGGCCGGGCGACGCGTGGCGCGCGGCTTCTTCGACTGGTGCGAAAGCGAAATTCCGGGGGCGATCACGGGCGCGCTGGAGTACGACGGATTCCGGGTGAGCCATAAATCGTTCTTTCAGGTGAACCGCTTTCTGCTGAAAGAATTGGTGGAAACGGCCATTGGCGACGCGAAGGGCGAGTTGGCGCTTGAGTTGTATGCGGGCGTCGGATTGTTTAGCATTCCGCTGTCGAGCCGCTTTGCGAAGGTGGTGGCCGTTGAAAGTTCCAAGTCGGCCGTGGCTGACTTGGAAGTGAACTGTCGGCGCGCGAAGACGACCGTGGAACATCACCGGGCGAACGCGGACCTGTTCCTCGAAACGATGCAACGGAAGCCGGAGTTTGTGTTGGCCGATCCGCCGCGGGCGGGGCTCGGCGCGGGTGTGGTACGCGACTTGATTCGGCTGCAACCGCGGCAGATTGCAGTCGTTTCTTGCGACCCTTCCACGATGGCTCGCGATGCCAAGGCGTTTTTGGAAGCGGGCTACGCGATTGAAAAATGCCAAGTTATTGATCTGTTCCCGCAGACGTACCACATCGAAACGATCACTCATTTCACCCACGGGGGGTAAACGCATGCGTTGGTTGGCCGGGCTCTCTTTCACCTTTCCTCTGGCGGCATAGTTTCCAGCGCTGCGATTCGAACGGCTGATCACGGGAGTCCGGGTCCCCGGTGCAGGTAACTCACGCCGGAGAAGGATTCGGACGCTGGTTCGTCGTTGAGCAGCCCGGCGTGATCTGGATTTGGCAAAAGGGGGCGTTGGTGGCGACGCGGTTTTTGGGTATCTAGGCTCGGGTGCGTTACGGCGACGAGATGGGGCTCTTGCGCAGAGCGTCCCCCCCGGGTTTCGCCCAGAAGCGATGTTTCTACATCAACTATGTGAGCCGCCAGACGGAAACAATCGTCGCGCGCTTTCGCTTGACGGGCGATGGAAACGTGGCCAATTCGACGATTGCGCAGGTGCTCCCGCGGATGCGGCAGCCGTTTTAAAACGGAAACGGCGGGCAGATTGCGTTTCATTCGAAAGATAGCTCAGTCACGGGCCGATTCGTCTATCGGGGGGTGCGATGCCAGGACCTGCGCAGCGTCTCATTGTTCGGCGATTATTACAACGGGAACATTTGAGGATATCGGGACGGACGGTTCGATTTACGGCCACCGGCAATCGATTTCGGCGTTCGGCGGGGACGAGCAGGGCGAGTTGTACCTGGCGGACCTGGGCGGCACCGTGTCGCGAATCACGGCTGAGGCCGCGCCGTTCCAAATTCGCGCCGTGACAAGCGCGGCAAGCTTCGTCGGCGGACTTTCCTCCGGCAGCATCGGGACCGTTTTAACTACTTTCCTGCCCGGGGTAGCGACGACGATCGCGGCCAAAAGGTACCCGCTGCCGACGTCGTTGGGCGCCGTT
>CANNLB010000290.1 GCA_947505565.1 Acidobacteriota bacterium
GGCCGTCGCGACGTCCCAGACTTGGACTTCGCCGAACTGAGCGGGGGTGCCGCCGCCGGCGATGAGCAGCTTGCCATCGGCACTGAAGGCGACCGAGAGAATGCGTTCGGCGCGGCCGGGGAGACGATGAAGAAGTTTCGAGCCGTCGGCTTTATGGAGTAGAATTTCGCGGTTGCCGGAGACGGCGATGGATTGGCCGTCGGGCGAGAATTTGAGGGCGGTGATGACGGGGGGTTGGAGATAGACGGCGGCGCTCGGTTCGGTGGAATCGGCGGGCGAATCGTTCTTGGCGCCGGCAGCGATCCAATCGCGGAAGAGGGTGATGTCTGCTTCGGCGAGGGCCGGTTGGGCGAGGGGCATGCGGGGCTTCATCGCGCCAGTGAGATAGCGAACGGTCGCACTTTCGTCAGGCTTGCCGGCGAGGAAGGCGGGACCGCGCTTTCCACCTTTCTCAAAAGCTTCGAAGGTCGTTACGTCGAGATCGGAGGCCTTCGAGGCGGGTTGATGACAGCCTTGGCACTGCTTCTGCAGGATGGGCTGGATATCGCGGTAGTAGCTAGGGGCGGCGGCTAGGGGGCCGATGATTCCACAAAGAGAAAGTAGGACGCGGCGCATTGAACTTCCTTTCCAACTAAAAAAGAAGTCTATCAAATTGAGCGCGGGGAAGTTAACGCTTTTTGGGTTTGCCCTCTTCGTTGGCGGCGATGAGGTTATTGGTGACCGAGAAGGCGGAAGAGCCGTTGGCTTGGATCTCGGCGATGGTGCGGTGGCCGGTGTTGGCGACGACGCCTTCCAGGGTGACGTTTCCGTTCTTCACGATGATGTGAATGGGGTGAAAGCCAGGCGGTGGGTCCTGGGTGATGCCCATGGTGCGACCGGCCAGCGAGGGGAACAGCGGGACGCCGCGGTTGGGGTTGTACCGGGCCAGGGCGGGGTGGCCGTAAATGGCACGGTAGACCGACAGGCGAACATCGTCATCGAACGGCGACAGAGGCAGGGCTTCGATTTCGTTGATCACCTTTTCGACGCCTTCGAGGGCCTTGACGACGCGCTCGGCATCGGACTTCAAAGTGGGCCGCGAGGCTACGCCGCGCAGGTAAACCGTGTAGCCTTTGATGCCGAAACGCAGATTGTCGAGGAGCCCGTACTGGGGCAGGCGAATGAGTTCGCGCTGGACGTTGCGGGCCAAGGCCATGACGGCCTTTTCGTTGGTGACGGGAGGACGGGAGTCGCCGGGCTTTAAGCCGCCGGCCTCCTGGGCGTAGAGCGAAATAGCCAGCAGACAGAGGACCAATAGCCGCATACGACTCTCTTTGGATTTAGAAGTTGACGATAGAGGCGAAGGAACCGGGGTCGAGGCTGGCACCACCAACGAGGGCTCCGTCGATTTCGGGCTGAGCCATTAAGGCGGTGACGTTGTCCGGCTTTACGCTTCCTCCATAGAGGATGCGGGCAGCGGCGGCGGCGTTACCGCCAAACTTGGCTTCGATCCGGGCGCGGATCAGACGATGCGCGTCGGCAGCCATGTCGGGGGTGGCTGTCTTGCCGGTGCCGATGGCCCAGACGGGTTCATAAGCGATGACGATTTGGGCGAACTGTTCCGGGGTCAAGCCGGCGATGCCGCCTGCGAACTGCTGGGCAAGGACGGCTTCGGTTTCGCCGGCTTCGCGTTCGACCAGCATTTCGCCGACGCAGACGATGGGCTTCAGGCCGTGGGCCAGAGCGGCCTTCGTCCGTTCGAGCACCGTGGCATCGGTCTCACCAAAGAATTGGCGGCGTTCGCTATGGCCGATGATGACCCATTCCGCACCGGCGGCCTTGATCATAGGGCCGCTGATTTCACCGGTGAAGGCGCCATCATTTTTCCAGTACAAGTTCTGGGCACCGACACCGACGCGGGAGCCGGCAGTAGCCGTTACTGCCGCTGGAATGTCAATCGACGGCGGGCAGAGGACGATTTCGCAATGGGTGGAGGTGGCCACCAGCGGGAGGAACTTCTCGAAAAAGGCAGTGGTTTCTGCCGGCGTTTTGAACATCTTCCAATTGCCGGCCATGACGGGGATTCTCATAAGCTGTGTAAAAAACTGGTTCCTTGGGCGATCTGTACGCCGAAATTTTCGGCGACTGTTTGGCCGATGTCGGCGAGGGTCGCCCGGGTGCCGAGGGCAGTGGGCGCTCCGCCGTAGACGAGCAGCGGGGTGTATTCGCGGCTGTGGTCGGTCGACGGGGTGGTGGGGTCGCAGCCGTGGTCGGCGGTGAAGATGACGAGATCGCCCGGGACGAGGGCGGCCAAGAGGCTAGGCACCCAGGCGTCACATTCTTCGAGCGAACGGGCGTAGCCTTCGACGTCATTACGGTGGCCGAAGAGCATGTCGAAATCGACAAAATTGACGTAGATCAGGCCGGCTTTTGTATCGGCCATAGCCGCCAGCGTTTTGGCCATGCCGTCGACGTTGGTTTTGGTTTTGTCGTAAAGCTGGATACCGCGGCCGAGGAAGACGTCGAAGATTTTGCCGACAGAGTGGACGGTGACTTTGTGCGCCGCGAGTTGGTCGAGCAGCATGCCGGGGGCAGGGGGCATGGCGTAGTCCTTGCGGTTGGAGGTGCGGCGGTATTCACCGGACTCTCCTTCGAAAGGACGGGCGATGATGCGACCAATGTTCGGCAGCATTTCCCGGGCGATTTCGCAGATTTTGTAGAGTTCCCAGAGCGGGATGACTTCTTCATGCGCCGCGATTTGGAAGACGCTGTCGGCGGAGGTGTAGATGATCGGCGAGCCGGTGCGAACGTGTTCGTCGCCGAGTTCGGCCATGATCTCAGTGCCGGAGGCAGCCTGGTTGCCGAGGGTGCCGCGACCGATGCGGTCCTCGAAGGCCTGCATGAAAGCGGGGTCGAAGCCCTGCGGGTAGAGAGGGAGCGGTTGATCCAGATGGATGCCCACCATCTCCCAGTGGCCGGTCGTGGTGTCTTTGCCGGGGGAGGCCAGGGAGCATTTACCGTAAGCCGCGGTGGGGGCTTCGACAGGGCCGACGCCGGAGACCGGGGCAATGTTGCCGAGACCGAGGGCGGCGAAGTTCGGCAAGTGCAAGGGGCGGAGCCGGGCGATATTGCCCAGGGTGTTGGAGCCGACGTCGCCGTAGGCGGCAGCATCGGGCATTTCGCCGATGCCGACCGAGTCGAGCACGATCCAGATAACGCGGTGGAAAGCCATTACTCTTCTATTATCCGCTGGACGCGCTCGGTGAGGGAGTCGACGAAGCGATCCGGAATGAAACCGTTCATGCGGCTGGCCGCTTCCCCGCGTTTGTTGAGAATAATGGTGGAAGGGATGGAGTTGACCCCGAGGAGCCGGGAAAGACCGCCTTCGAAGTAAACCGACTTGTTCCACTGGTTTTTTTCAAGGAACGGGGCGACCAAAGAGCGATCTTCGTCGGTATTGATATTGAGAAACACGACGTCGGAGCGGTCCTTGAAGCGCTCCTTGACCTGCTCGTAGAGCGGCTGCTGCACACGACAGGGGCCACACCAAGTGGCCCAGAAATCGAGGACGATGACCTTGCCGCGGAGAGAGGTCAAATCGAGAGAGTTGCCGCCGACGCCGCTGACGACGTAGTCGCCGACGGCGGATTTTAAGGCGTTGGGATCGATGGCACGGAGGCGGGCCAGTCGCTGCTTACCGCGTTCGACGGCGCGATCATGAGCTGCCAGGAGGACGTCGCCCAAGCCCTTTTCGTCGGGGTGGGATTTGCGCCACTCGGCGCGGAGAAGGGCGAGGTCAGCGACCCGCTCGGCTTCCTGGGAGACCACGAAGGCTTCGGCGTAAGCAGTGATGGCGTCGGGGTCGTTTTGCGCAGAATGGGCCATGCCGAGCGCACGGGAGGCTTCCGGCGTGGGGTTGGCGGCCATGGACTGCTGCGCGAAGCTGACGGCGGCGGGAATCTTCTTCAGCGCCAGATTGGCGGTGCTTTGATAGAGGAGCGCGCGGCCGAGACCTTGATCGAGTTCCGCGCGGGTCTGCCAGCGCATCTTTTCGCCATTATCGAGCGAACGGAGGCTTTTCTCGTATCGGGCGGCGTATGGGAGAACCTTTTCGGGCTTTCGGGCAACTAGGAGACTACGGGAAACCGCGTCGAGCATGGCGAGGTCCTCGGGATCCTGGGCGAGGATGAGTTCGCCGTATTGGATGATGCGGGCGTTGTCCTTGGTTTCGAGGGCGGACTTGGCGATGGCGCGTTCGAGTTCGAAGCGGGAGGCGGTTTTGGGGTATTTCTTCAGATGCAGTTCGAGCGCGTTGAGAAACTCATGGGTCGAGTTGCCAGCTTCCGCGAGCGCGTTCGAAAGCTCCTGTTGTTCGGCGGGCGGCAGGGAACTCTGGGCGAGTAAGAGGCTGGTACAGAAAAAAACGAAAATCTTCATGGCTTGGGCGTAGTTTCCGCGCGGAAGGCGTTGACGAGAAAGGCGGCGCGATCGCGGGCGATGTTGAGATACGACTCGTTCTTCACGATGCGCTCCAAGGTTTTGTAAAACTGTTCCGGGGCGACGATGCGCTTGCGCTCCCAACTCGATTGGAGCAGGAGCAGAGCCTTGTTGACGCCAAGTTTGTCGAACCGAGCCGAACGTTCGAGGTTAATGCGATGGCTCTCGGTTTCGGCCATCCGCTCGAACCAGTCGTGGAGCGCTTGGGCGTCCAAATCCTGGGTGTAATTGAATTTGGTTTCGAAGGTTTTGACGCCGTCGACCCAACGGAAGCACTTTTCGCCCATCTTGGCGACGGGGAGGCCGGATTCGAGGGGACGATTAAAAAAGTTAAGCTTTTCGGCGAGGGCGAAGATGATCTGCGCTTGTTCGGGCGGCAGCGTGAAAGCGAGGGGCTGAGGATCGTCCTTTTGATCGATATAAACGGCTTGGCCGTCTTTGGCCAGGGTAATCTGCACCCATTCAGGAACGGAGCCGACGAACAACTTGCTATAGATCACTTGGGGTTGAGCGGCGAGGCCGGCGGCGCACGAGAGTAGGGCGAAGATGAGTTTCATTTGCGAATCGCCTCTTGGTAGCGCACTTGATTAGCGTGGCAGATGGCGGCGGCTAAAGCGTCGGACGCATCCTGGCTCTTGATGATTTCATCGAGTTTGAGAAGCGAGCGGACCATCAT
>CANNLB010000291.1 GCA_947505565.1 Acidobacteriota bacterium
AACTCCAAAGCGCCTCCGATGGCTCCATCCGCAACCGCACCGGCGTCAACCCCGATTGGAACAACGTCGCCCCGCGCATCGGCCTAGCCTACCAAGTGAACCCCTCCACCGTCATTCGCACCGGCTACGGCATCAGCTACATGCACAACAATCGCCGCGGCGGCACTATGACCGTGTTCAATCCACCCTTCTCGCTCGGCAGTACTGTAGATCAGCGCCCCACCGACCCCGGCTTCCGCAGCACCATGGCCGGTTACCCCGAAGGCTTCACCGCCCCCGCCACCTTTGATCCCCGCGTCACCGGTGTCAAAGCCTTCGACCTCTCCGGCAAAACCCCCTACGTCCAGAACTGGACCATCTCGCTCCAGCGTAAGTTCGGCCAATCCTGGGTTATCGAAGCCGCCTACATCGGCAACCACGGCGTCGCCTTCCCCGTCGGTTACGATATCAACAACCCGCTGCCGAACAAGCTCGGCCAGGACCTGCCCATCCTCACCCGCCGCCCCTACGTCGGCTTCTCCAGCATCCTGGCCGTTCTGCCCGTCGGCGCCAGCACCTATAGCGGTGTCCAGATGAAAGTGGAACGCCGCTTCACCCGCGGCTTCCAGCTCATGAACTCCCTCACCCTCTCCAAGACCATGGACAACTACTGCGCGCCAATGGAGGAGGGCAACAACTGCGGCCTGCAGAATCCGAACTATGATCGCGCCAGCGATTGGGCGGTCTCCACGCTGCACCAGGCGTTCAACAACGTCACCAGCATGGTCTACGAACTGCCCTTCGGCAAGGGCCGCCAGTTCGGCAAGAACATGGGCCGCGCGCTCGACGCGGTTGCCGGCGGCTGGCGCTTCACCGCCATCAGCACCATCGAAACCGGCGAACCGGTGAACCTCACCTGGTCCCCGGCCGTACGCTTCAACGTCGGCGGCACCCCGCGTCCCAACCTTTCGGGCGACTTAATGACGCCATCCGCCGCTCGCCAGCCCAACGACTGGCTCAACAAGGCTGCGGTCTCCCTTCCGGCCGATTACACGAATCCATACGGCAACGCCGCCCGCAACGTCGGTCGCAGCCCCTCGCAATTCAACGCCGACATCGGCCTGCACAAAAAATGGGCCGTGCTGCCGGAGGTTCTCTCGCTTGAGTTCCGCGGGGAAGCCTTTAACATCCTCAACCACACCAACTTCCGAGCCCCAAACGCCAACGCCAGCAACGCTAATTACGGCACCATCACCTCTTCCTACCCCGCCCGCATCCTGCAGTTCGCCTTGCGCCTGGGCTGGTAGTCTAGCCGCAGCCGGCCCAGTAAACAAAAGGCCCCGCGCTTCGGACCACTCCGAAACGCGGGGCTTTTCCAGTGGTATAAACATAGACCGGCAACGCCGAACGCAGTCGGGGACCAGCATGCCATTCCAGCCTCGATGCAGAGAATAGGAACACGTATGGCCCGAAAACCCGATCCTCCGCATCCCAAGCCCAACCAAGGGTTACATCTCCGTCCGAAACTTCGGAACTTGACCCGGCGAGTGTCCCGGAAACTCCACGGATCAAACAGGAGACGCCAAAATCGTGAACACGGCGCATACCTCCGGCGTGCCAGCCGTTCATGACTGATACCAGCGTGGCTGCGGTCACGACTACGCGGGGTCAAGCTGCGGCGCGATAGCAGGAAGCGATCAGCGGCCGTCAGCTTCGGCCGCTTCACCGTGCGCTGCAGAACACCAAGTTGGTGACGGAGGGCCAGAATCTCAAACTGAAGCGCCGTACGATGGCGAAAGAAAGCCAAGAAAGTCGCCGCCAGCGCCACCAACGGAGGCGAACAAGAGAATCGCAGGAAGAAAGGCAACCCCCAACTTATCAGCAACTTCGGAGTTTGCGAGAACCATAGTATATACTATTGCCTTCGAACGGAGGCTCTCCATGAAATATGTAGTCTTGTTATTCCTGATCGCCGCAACCGCCTTTACCCAAACGGCCTCAACCCAAATTCTCGGCCTCGTCACCGATGCCTCCGGCGCCGTCGTCCCCGGCGCAGTCATCACTTCCAAACGCGTCGAAACCAGCGACGTCCGCACGGCAACCTCCAACGAAACGGGAAACTACATTTTCCCCCTCGTCGACTCCGGTTCCTATGAGGTCACCTGTGTCGCGCCCGGCTTCAAAACGGAAGTCCGCCGCAACATTCCACTGGAGCTGAATCAAAAGGCCCGCATCGATTTCCAGCTACAAGTCGGCCAGCAGACCGAACGCGTCGAAGTCTCCGCTTCCACGCCGCTCCTCAAAACTGAGGACGCCACTCTCGGCTCCGTCGTGGACCACAGGCGCGTCGTCGAACTGCCCCTCAACGGCCGCAACTTCGCCCAGGCCGCCACGCTGATGCCCGGCGTTGTCTACGGTTCCGCCCGTATGGGCGTTGACGGCCAGCAAACCATCGGCACCCGAGCCATGCCCGGTCAAATTGTCGGCCTCTCCGCCAACGGACAGCGCGACGCCAATCAGAACATCACTCTCGACGGCGTTTCGGCCACCGACGGCTTCAAGTCGTCCATGCTCTTCGTTCCCTCCGTCGAAGCCATCGAGGAGTTCAAGATTCAAAGCGCTGTCTATTCCGCCGAGTACGGAATGAACTCCGGCGCGCAAGCCAATGTCTCCATCAAGAGCGGAACCAACCGCTATCACGGCACCGCATTCGAATTCCTCCGTAACGACACCTTCGACGCCCGAGGCTTCTTCCTCGCTCCCAATCAATCCAAGAACAAGCTCCGCCGCAACCAGTTCGGCGGCCTATTCTCCGGTCCCATCGTCAAGGACAAAACCTTCTTCCTCGTCAACTACGAAGGCCGCCGTGAACGCCGCGGCACGCCTTCAAGAACCACCGTCCCCACCTTGGCCATGCGCGGCGGCGACATGTCCGAAATCATCCGCCCCGGCAACCGCTGGTATCCCAACGACGCCAACCCAGCCGTCAATCGCGCCATTCGTCTTCCCGGCGATTCCCTCCCCTTCCCCGGCAACATCATTCCGCGCAATCTCATCAACCCGGTTTCCCTCAACATCCTCACCGCTAAAAAAGGGTCTCCGCTTCCCGAAGGCGGCTTCATGCCCCTTCCCAATATGGATGATATTGCGCTCGCCGCCAGAAACACGCTGAACCTCGTCGGCTCTAACGATCAGGAGTTGGATTCCAACCAGTTCCTCACCCGCGTTGACCACCGCTTTAACGAAAACCACCGCCTCTTCGCACGCTACGTCCTCGTCCCTTCCCGCTGGCTCAATCAGCCGTTATTGCGCGTCAACCAGTTCACCACGCAGTTCCGCGCCCAGAACCTCGGCGTCGGCCACACCTGGATGCTGAACCCCCGCATGCTCAGTGATCTTCGCGTCGGCTATAACCGCGTTCGAGCCAATCAGCTCGCCTTTCAAACCAATACCGATTTCACCCATCGCGACCTCGGCCTCGACATGCGCGTCACCGGCGACGGCAACCGCGTTCTCACTCCCCGCGAAGAAGGCTTGCCCAACATCAATATCACTTCATTCTCCGGCATCGGCTCCGGTAACGTCACCTTCAACACCAACGAAACTGCCGAAGTGGCCGACTCGGTCTCCATTAATCGCGGCCGCCACAACTTCAAATTCGGCGGCCAGTGGCGCTTCAGCCCCGTCGTCAACGAGGCATCCAATCAGCCCCGAGGCCAAATCACTTTTTCCCCGGACATCACCGGCATCCCCGATGCCTTCTCCGCCTTCATGCTCGGAGTTCCCCTCAACGCGAACTCGGCCGAAGGCGTTCCCACCAACGACATGCACCAGAAAAAAGTCGGCCTCTACTGGCTCGATGACTGGAAAGCCACCTCGCGCCTCACCGTCAACTTCGGCCTTCGCTGGGATTGGTTCGGTGCCGTCACCGACGTCGTCGGCCGCATTCGCAATCTCTCCTTTGCCAACAAGGATGTCCGCACCGTCAACGGCGCAGCCATCCCCCTCCTCGTCCCCGATCCCCTCGTCTCCGAAGCGCTTTATGACATCAACTGGAAACAGATCATGCCCCGCCTCGGCATCGTCTACCGCTTCTCCGACCGCATGGTGCTGCGTACCGGTTCTGGCCTCTTTTACTCGCCCCAGCAAACGAATAATTTCAACATTCTCGGCCTAAATCCGCCCTTTTCCGGCTCCACCGTTTTCCAAAATGATCGTACCCGCCCAACCGCGACCATCCAAAACCCCTTCGCCGGCTCTCCCGCCGGCGGTGGCCCCGCCGCCCTCGTCATGCTCGGCTGGACCAAAGCCAATCACGACAACCGTTCCATGTATCTCAACAACAAAATCTGGCAATGGACCATGGAACTCGAACGCAGCTTCGGACAGAATTTCGTCACCGGTATCGCTTACGTCGGCAGCGCCGGCTCCCATCTCGACATGCCCGTGTCGAACTTCAACAATCCCGACCCCGGACCCGCCGCCGTCCAGGGCCGCCGCCCCTACCAGTTCTACGCCGACTCCCGCAATCCCAATACCCTCCTCCCCCTCGGCACCGTTCGCCGCCTGGAATCCTGGACCAATTCGAACTACCACGCCCTCCAACTCCGCACCGAAAAGCGCTACTCCCGCGGCCTCATGTTTAACGCGTCCTTCAACTTCCAAAAGGCCATGTACATCGGCTACGGCGTCAATGAAGGTGGCCCCTTTGGCAACTCCTTCACGCAGAATCCCCGCGACCGCCTCGCCGATTACGGCCGCTCCCAAATCGATCAACGGTTCCGCCTCGTTCTCTCCCAAATCTGGGAAATCCCTTGGCTCCGCACTGCCTCGGGCGTCAAAGGAATCGTCCTCGGCGGCTGGGCTGTCAACGGCATTGTCCAACTCACGTCGGGACTGCCCGTCACCGTCTCCCAGACGGGCGACTCCCAGAACACCGGGCCTTCCTCCTTCGCCCGGCCCCATGTTGTGGCCGGCCAATCCGTCGGTCGCGTCTATGAAAGCCGTACCATCGATCGCTGGTTCAACACCGCCGCCTTCATCCGCTCCAAATGCAACGGCTGCGCCGGCGAGGGAATCTACGAAGGCCCGCTCGGTTACGGCAACGCCGGCGTCTCGCTCTTTGACGCTCCCGGCCAAAAAACCTGGGATTTCGCCCTGTTCAAG
>CANNLB010000292.1 GCA_947505565.1 Acidobacteriota bacterium
AGCTTCAGGTTGTCTTCCTTGTACTTATCCCAAATGCGCGGATCGGTCGTCGGTATTGCCGCCTCGGAACGCGCATTCGCCAGGATCTTCTCGATCTGCTTCACAATACCCGGATTAGCAGCGGCGACGTCGGTCGATTCAGCAGGGTCAACCGCAAGGTTGAACAGCTCAATCGGGGCCGTCTTCGTCGCCTGAAACGCCTTCCATGGGCCCATACGCACGGCTCGGGTCAATTTGGTCGGCGTCAACTGTTCCCAATACAGATACGCATGCGGCTTCTGCTCACGGCCCAGCAAATTCGGCAGAATCGAGATCCCGTCCAGGCCCCTCGGCGTCTTGGCACCTCCAACTTCCGCCGCCGTCGGCAGCACGTCCCAGAAAGCAGTCGGGAAATCCGACACCCGGCCGGCCGGTACCTTACCCGGCCATCGCGCCAGTAGCGGAACCCGAATGCCCCCCTCGCGCAGCGTCCCCTTAACCTCGCGAAGACCCATCTGACTACCGAAGCGCGCGTTGTTCACCGGCCCGCCGCCGGGGCCGTTATCACTCGCGAAAAGCACCAGGGTGTTATCGTCCAACTTGAGCTCTTTGAGCAGCGCCATCACGCGGCTAACATCGGAGTCAAGACGATCCACCATTGTCGCGTAGACCTTCTCGCCGTCCTTCCACCCGACATCCTTATACTTCTCGATCCCAGGAACGTTATTCACGCCGTAGGGCCCATGCGGAACCGTCCACGCGCAAAAGAGGAAGAATGGCTGGCTCCGATTGCGGCGGATGAAATCCAGGCTCTCGCTCGCGATCAGGTCCTGCGCGTAGACCCGCTTAGAAGGGCTCTGCGGGATCGCCTCTCTCGTTCCGTTCCGCCAAAGGTAATCCACGTAAAAGCGATGCGCGTGCCGCTGGCAGTTGTATCCGTAGAAGAAGTCGAAACCCTTGTCGATCGGCGTACTCCCGGAGCCGGGGCCGCCCAGACCCCATTTGCCGCAGATGCCGGTCTGATAGCCCGCCTGCTTCAGAACTTGCGCGATCGTGATGTCGCGCGGAGCAAGCGGGGCTTGACCCTCCGGAAACACCTCCCAGTTATTGCGGACACTCGCGTGGCCCATGTGATACCCCGTCATCAGCGCGCAGCGTGAAGGCGCGCACACCATGGCTCCCGCGTAGGAGGCCGTGAACCGCGTCCCTTCCGCGGCGAGGCGGTCGATGCTCGGCGTCTTCAGCACCTTCTGCCCGTAGCAGCCAAGGTCGCCAACCCCAAGGTCGTCCGCCAGGATGAAGATGATGTTGGGCTTGGGAGTTGCGGCAAAGGCGGTGGCGCTAAGCGTGCCGACGAATTGGCGGCGAGTGAGTCGGAGCATTACTGAAGAGTGTATCGAACAACCGTTCGCCGCGCCCCGTTCGCCGCACCCACCATCGGCCCCCGCTGAGGCAGATGATCCGTCACATGAACCGCCGTAACTTCGCGCTCACCGCCGCCAGCCTCGCCGCCGCCGGAATCATCTCCACTCTCCGCGATACCAAACGCCCTCAGGCTCGACCCAACGCCAGCCCGGGAACTGCTCCTGTCCCGCGCGCTTCGCTTTCTCGACAAACCCGCCGCTGAGCCAGGAAACGACGTCGCATTGCAAAAAGAACTGGCCGCCGGATACATCCGCCTCGGCGACGGGCAAGGATCGACCGGCAATCCCAACCTTGGCCTGACCTCAGCGGCCCAAGCCAGCTATGAAAAGCGGCTCGCTCTGCGAAAAGCGATCGCGGCCGCGGCACCGGGCGACGTCGGCACCCAACGCGATCTGGCCAAGGCCTATGACTTGGGAGGCGCTGCACTCGAAGAGCAAGAGAAAAGGAAAGACGGCCAAACGGATCTCAACGCCGCCATCGAGTTTCGCGCCTCTCTCGTCGACCGGTATCCCGAAGACCCCGCCAAGAGCTGCTTTTCCTCCGGCCAAACCCAAATTGCCACCGCAAACTTCGAAGGCGCTCCCTCCGATTTGGGAATCGCCCCATCACTCTGGGATCGCGCGATTCCGGCCGATCCGCGTAAGTTCCGCCGCTCGAGTTCCATCGTCCGCAAGCGCATCGGCGGACTCCTCGTGCGCCTCAACCGTCTGGACGAACCCCGACCAGAACACGAAACCGCGCTGGCCCCTCACCGCACTCGGCCCATGAGCTACGCGCCCAGCGACCTCGCCCTTATCTGACTTCGCCGCAACCAGTTAGCCCAAGCGCTCGACTACGCCCAACAAACGCGGGTTATTCGCGAAGCGGTCGTAGCCACCGATCCGTGCAACAAACGAGCCCAGAGATCAATGGCGCGCACCTATACGAGCCAATATTCTTTGGCCAACCGGTGCCAAGGCCGAATCCGCCGCCTCCTACGAAAATGCCTTGACGGTCCAGAAGACACTGCTCACCGCGAGTCCCCAAGTGGTCGCCGAACGCGCCCACGTGGCCAAAATCCTGAGCGAGTTGGGCGACGCCGACCGGGTTCTTGGGCAATCAGCCAAATCACGGAGGGCCCGAACCCGAGCCATCGAACTCCTGATCCAGGTCCGGGAGCCGTGGCCGCAACGGGACGAGTCCGCCAGCCGGCTAACGATTTGCCGCAAAACTTTGGCTAAGTTGCCTTAAACGGTGCCACCAATTGCTGCATCCACGTCTGCGGCGCTCCCTCCTCCCCAGCGATACCCAACGATTCCGGGTCATCGGCGGGAAAATGGGCCGTACCAAAGAGCCAATCCCAGATCGAGAAAACCATGCCGAAATTCTTGTTCTTCGGCGCCTTGGCATGGTGCCACAAATGCATTGCCGGTGAATTCAACACATACCGCCAACGCCCCAAATTCCACCGCAAATTGGAATGCGTGAAGTGGCCCATCGCCGTCCCCAGCACCCCGTGCCAAAACATCACCTCGCCCGAAAAGCCAAACATCCCCGCCGGAACATAAAGCAAGCTGCGATAAACCAAAACCTCGGCGTAGTGAAAATGCCAGTTCACCATCCAGTCCAGCGTCGGAGCCTGATGGTGAATCTTGTGAAACCGCCAGAGAAAAGGCACTCGATGCAACAGATTATGGATCCCATACTGAGCCAAATCGCAATACAAAGTCATCAGCACGAACTGGCCGGCCCAACCCAGGCCCACCGCCCAACCAAGGTGCAGCGAAGGAAACTGATAAGGCACAATCTGGCCAATTAGATAAGGAAACGCGAACGAATTCATCAGGATGTGGGTCAGGTCGGTCGCCCACCCCTTACGCAGCAACCGCCGCTCTTGCCGAGGCGCCCAACGCTCCAGCAAGGTGAAAATCGCGCCCAGACCGAGAAGCCAAAAAAAATAATTCATAAAAAATGAACTGGACAGAATAGACCACCGTCTCCATACTCACATGCCTAGGTATCGAGCGATGTCCTTCTGGAACAAACTACGCCATAGCCTTTGGGGCCAACAACACCAGCTTACTGAAATTGAGGAGGAAATGGCGGTCCATCTCGAAGCCAAGGTCCGCGATTTGCAGCGAGCCGGGCTCTCCCCGCAGGAAGCGCATCGCCAGGCGAACCGCGAGTTCGGCAACCGGCTCCGGTTGGTAGACGAAACCCAGGATTCCGATCACTGGTCTTTCCTCAATAATCTGTGGCGGGATACAAAGCTGGCCGCCCGAAACTTGAGCCGACGCCCCGGCCTGGTCGCCACGGCCCTACTGTCGATCGGATTGGGCCTCGGCGCCAACTGTGCAATCTTCAGCATCGTCGACACCGCCCTCTTCCGGCCTCTCCCACTCGCCCACGCCGAACGCCTGATCAACTTCCAGGACACCCAAAACAATCGCCGTACCGGAGGCAACGCCGCCCGCCTCTACGATTTTGCCGAGCAAATGCAGACCGTCGAGGCGGTCAGCGGCTTCTATCGTGAGGGCGCGACCCTCACCGGCCGTGGCGAAGCCGAACGTCTTTCGCTCGTCCGTTCCTTCGGTCCCATTCTCCAACTGCTGGGCACATCCCCGGCTCTGGGCCGTGGCTTCACGGCGAACGAAGAACGCGGACTCGGCGAAAAAGTGGCTATCCTCACGAACACCCAGTGGCGCAAGCGGTTCAATAGCGATCCCCAAGTCATCGGCCAAACGCTGCAGCTCAACAAAGCGGCCTACACCATCATCGGCGTCCTGCCGTCCGAACTGACGTTTCCAGAGCAGTATGACGTCCTCGCCCCGGCCGACCCCGAACTCCAGAACCGAACCAATCGCCGGGCCCGCTATCTCGATCGGTTTGCCCGTATGAAAGAAGGCGCCTCCCTCGCGAGCGTGAACGCCGAGTTGGCCACCGTGAACGCCGCCCTCGCCGCCAAGTACCCGGATACCGACGCCTCCGGCATGCGCACCGTCGCCCTCAACGTGCAGGAAGTGCTCACGCGAGACGCCCGTACGCCCCTGCTCCTTCTGATCGGCACCGCCGGCTTCGTCCTCCTCATTGCGTGCGTCAACGTCTCGAACCTTCTGCTGGCTCGAGCCGGGGAACGCCTCCATGAAGCCTCCGTCCGCGCCTCCCTGGGAGCCGGGCTGGGCCGGTTGCTGCAGCTGTATCTCGTCGAAAGTCTGGTGCTCGCCGCCGCCGGCGGCCTCGTCGGCTGGTGGATTGCCGGGCTGCTCTTGCCGATCCTCCAAAAACTCCTTCCAAGTGAACTCCCCCGGCTCGCCGCTGCTCAACTCGACGGGCGAGTCTTCCTCTTTGCGTTTGCCGTCACCATGCTTTGCGGCCTACTCTTCGGCGCTCTACCGGCCGTCCAACTGGCCCGGGCCCGCAGTTTGGTTTCCAGCGCCCGCGCCACCTCCTCGGCCGCGGCGCTCACCACCCGCCGGATATTGGTGGCCACTCAAATGGGCTTGTCGATCATCCTGCTCGTCGCCGTTGGTCTCCTCGGGCGAGCCTTGATGGCCGCGCAGCAGCGCCCCCTCGGTTTCGCGTCTGAAACCGTCTGGACGGCCAAAGTGGACTTCAGCTGGACGTCCGACGGGGACACCCTCCACAGCTTCTCCCGCCGCGCCCTCGAGCGCCTCGCCGCGCTACCAGGCGTCGAAACCGTCGGTCTCACGGATCGCTTGCCGCTCGAAGGCGGTTCGCAGGATAACCCCATCGAGCGGCA
>CANNLB010000293.1 GCA_947505565.1 Acidobacteriota bacterium
AACCCAACCCGTCGTCCGCTAGCGAAGCCCATCCCGCGTCGCCCGCATCGCCTGCGCCAACAAATAAACGTCCGCCGAATAGTACAACCGATCAACCCCCATCTCCCGCCACCGGTCCGCCGCCTCTCCACTATTTGCAAACGCGCTCACCGCAATCCCCGCCGCATGCGCCGCATGGATCACCCGCTGCCCCGCCCCTAAAACATCGGCATGCATCACGTCCCCCGGCCGCCCCAACGCCTGCGATAAATCGTACGGCCCAATGAACAACTCGTCCACCCCCGCCAGCCCCGCAATCGCGTCCACTTCCGCCAGCGCCCCCGCCGTCTCAATCTGTATCACCACCCGCACCGGACGCCGCAAATACTCCTCCATCGGCAACAACGAATACCGCGCCGCCCGCACGAACCCATTCAGTCCCCGACGCCCCGCCGGATGAAACCGGCTCGCCGCCACCACCCCGGCCGCCTCCGCCGCACTCTGAATCTGCGGCACCAATACCCCATCCGCCCCCGCGTCCAACGCGCTCTGAATCAGCTCATTCCGCACCGCCGCCACCCGCACAATTGTCGGCACCCGCGCCGCCCGCAACAGATCCGGCAACTGCGCCGACCCAATCGGTCCATGCTCGGTATCGATCACCACAAAATCCCACCCCGCCAAGCTCGCCATCTCGACGACGTCAGCGCATGGAATCTCCAAAAATATCCCAACCGGAATGCTCATTTCGCCTTCTTCGCCGGCCGCTTCCGCGGCGCAAAATGCCCCGCAATATGCCGCTGCAACTCCCGATAAATCTGGTCGGCCGGCTTCGCCGCATCCACCGTCACAAATCCGTACCGCACCGACATCCGATCCAACGCCCGAATCACCCGCGCCTGGTACCGCACGAAGCTCTCATACATGTCCGGGCCGAACCGCATATCCATGCCGCTCTCCCAAAAATCAAACTGCCCCCGGCCCATCACCGTCCGCGAAATCAGCGTCGGCACCTCCGCCCGCAGGTAGTAAACCGCATGAGGAACCAACGCAAACCCCGCCACTTTTTCGAGCCACAAGCTATCCTCCCCCCGAGCAATCCCCCGCGCCATCAGCGAAAAAATGTACCGATCCGTGATCACCACAAACCCCGCCCGCAGCGCCGGAATAATCTCGTTCTCCAGCCGATCCGCAAAGTCCGTCGCATAGAACAGCGTCATCGTTACCGGACCCAGCGTATGCCCCTCTTTCGCCTGCGCGATGCCCTTGCTCGCGAGCGCACTTCTCCCCATGCCCGTATCGAGCACCGCATGGCCCTGCTGCTCCAACCAAACCTTCAGCCGCGCCACCTGCGTACTCCGCCCCACCGCGTCCGGCCCCTCCACCACGATCAACTTCCCCTGCAACTCCCCCACGTCCACCCCCGGCAGCGGTTCACTATAGAACTGTAGCGGTTGCTTCGAAAGCATGTGTCGTCCCCTCCTGATTCAAAATCTGCCCACTTGCCACTGCGTCTCCCAGCCGTTCCATCACGATCCGCCGCATCTGCGCCTGCTGCTCTTCAATCGACCCCGAAGCGTCAATAATGTGAAAGCCCATTTCCTCGGCCATCGCATCGTACTGCTCCAGAATCCGGCCTTGAAAAATCCGAAACGATTCTTCCTCCCGCTTCGCCAAGTTCAAGTCCATCCCGGCCTCATAATACTTAATCGAATCCCGACCGCCCAGAATACGACCCAGCGCCACCTCCAGCGGTACCCGAAAGTAGAACGCTAAATTCGGCTGAATCGCAAACCGATACAGGTTTCGAACCCATCGCGGCGAAACCCCCCGCACCACATCGCGAGCAAACGCCGTATACGCAAACCGATCCGCGCAAACAATCGCCCCCGCCTTCAACAACGGAATGATGTACCGCTCCTGCCGATCCGCAAAGTCTGTCGCATGGATCAAGCTAAACGTCGTCGGCGTAAACATCATCTTCTTCTTCCCCCGCCGCGTCGTATCGCTCACGAGCGGAGAAGAGTTCCATTCGCTAAACGCCACCGCCAAGCCCTGCGAACGAAGCCACTGCGCCAGCAACGCCAATTGCGTCGACTTCCCGGAACCATCGATCCCCTCGACGATTATTAACTTGCCTTTGAAACGATTCGGAGTGAGTTGAGTCATCGAAATTTCGCTTCGCTAAGTATAGCGGGCCGCGCCGTCGAACTATCATGGAGGAACAGAATGCCTCGCTACGCCGCCGTCGATATCGGCAGTAACTCCACCCGTCTCGCCGTCGCCGAAGTCAACCCCGGCGAGCCTTGGAAGATGCTCGGCACCGACCGCGAAGTCACCCGCCTCGGCACCAGCGTCTTCACGGAAGGTGCCATCTCCAAGCCCGCGATGGATCTGCTGATCCGAACTCTCTCCCGCTTCGCCGCCACCTACCACCGCCTCGGCGCGACCAGCGTCCGCGTCGTCGCCACCAGCGCCGTCCGCGACGCCCGCAATCAGGAAAATTTCATCTACCGCGCCAGCCAAACGATCGGCGCGCCCGTCGAAATCATCTCTGGCCTCGAAGAAGCCCGTCTCATCCACGCCGGCGTCCAGGCTAGTTGGCCCCATCCGGACGGCCGCCTTATGATAATTGACATCGGCGGAGGCAGCGCCGAGGTCATCGTTTCCGCTGACGGTAAGCTCGAAAACGCCATCTCTCGGCCCCTTGGCGCAGTTCGCTTGAAAGAGATGTTCCTCCTCAACGACCCACCCACCCTCGAACAGCTCGAGCGCATGCACGCCTTCATTAATGAGAAACTCGCCGCCACCTTAAAACGAACCGGTCGCGGACCCTTCGATCGCGTCATCGCCACCTCCTCCACCGCCGCCGCCGTTCTCAGCGTCCTCAATAAAATCCCCCGGAAGGATCGCGACCTCGCCGACCGCCTTCGCGCCTCCACCGCCGACATCGGCGAACTCGTAAACTTCCTCGCCAAAAGCACCCTCGCCGAACGCCGCAAGGTCCCCGGCATCGGCCCCCAACGCGCCGAAATCATCGTCGCCGGCATCAGCGTTCTCCATCGCATCCTCCGCGCCTACGGCCAAACCGAACTCTTTTACTCCATTGCCGGTGTCCGCGACGGCATCATCGCCGACCTCGCTGAACGCCGCAGCGGCAGCGACCTCTCCCGCCTCAGCAAGGAACAGCGCCAAGTCGTCGAAGCCATGGCCCGCCGCTTCGGCGTCGACGTCAAACACGCCCGCCAAACCGCCCATCTCGCCAATACCCTGTTCGTCAGTCTCCTCCCCCTCCACCAACTCCCTGCCGCCGCCGGCAAACTCCTCGAAGCCGCAGCCTACCTCAGCGACTCCGGCCACTACGTCAGCGACATGGCCCACCACAAGCACAGCTTCTACCTCGTCGCCAACAGCGACCTCCCCGCCTTCACCACCGAAGAACGACTCACCATCGCCCTCCTCTGCCGCTTCCATCGCAAGTCCATGCCCCAAGCCCGCCACGCCTTCTTCCAGGACGTCACCGCCAGCGTCAAAAAACTCGTCCTCTGGCTCGTTCCCATCCTCCGCCTCGCCGACGGCCTCGACCGCAGCCACGACCAACGCGTCGAATCCGCCAAGGTCGAAATCACCGATAAGGTCGTCACCATCCTTCTCGAAAGCGAAATCGACATGGACCTCGAGCTCTGGGCCGGCGAACGAGTCGCCGAAGTCTTTCAGCAAATTTACGGTCGCCAGTTGGCGCTGCGCCAAGCTTCGTAGTAAACTGGGTTTCTCTACTACTGGGAGATCGTTCAACGGTAGGACAACAGACTCTGACTCTGTTTATTGGGGTTCGAATCCCTATCTCCCAGCCATTTTTTGCCCGCATTCGGGTAACATCGCGTGAGCAAAAAACGTTAATCTGGTAGTGGTGTCACCGATTCGTTTATCCGCCCTCGTAGGCTTGCTGGCAACAGCTCCCCTTTTCGGCCAAGAGCCCTCTTTTGACCACACGGTTCGTTCCTTGCTGGCCAAGTCCTGCGTCAGTTGCCACAATGAGCGGTCGGCCGCCGGCGGCCTGAACATCGCCCCCTTCCAGGACCCGGCCTCCCTCGGCTCCAATCGCGACGATTGGGAACGCATCATCCAAAAAGTGCGCACCGGCGAAATGCCCCCCCAAGGCATGCCCCGCCCCGGCCAAGCCCAGGTCGAGGCGCTCCTCGCCTTCGTCGCTACGGAATTTGAACGCGCCGACAAACTCGTCAAACCCGACCCCGGCCGCGTCACCGCCCGCCGTCTCAACCGCAACGAGTACACCAACACCATCCGCGACCTCCTCGGCGTTGAGTTCCGCGCCGAACGTGACTTCCCCACCGACGACTCCGGCTACGGCTTCGACAACATCGGCGACGTCCTCACCATCTCCCCCATTCTGATGGAGAAATACCTCAACGCCGCCGAACGCATCGCCGCTCGCGCCATCGGCGCCGACCCCCTCCCCAAACCCGTCGAAAAGCTCTATCACAACCGCGATAAAACCATCCGCCGCGTCGACCGCAGCTCGATCGAAGCCTCCCACCGCGTCGATTTCGAAGGCGAATACACCATCCGCTTCGGCCTCCCCGGCGAACGCGCCGCCGACGCCCCGCCCGTCAAACTCGGCCTCTGGATGGACGGTAAGCTCCTCCAAACCTTGATGGCCGAAACCAAGCCCTCCAAGCTCGTCTATTTCAACCCCTACTCCGAAGAGGAGATGCGCCTCTCCCTCCCCGAAGGCGATCACGTCTTCCGCGTCGGCTTCATCGACGACGAATTCGTCAAAACCCTCAACGACAAAGAAGCTTACAGCAACAAGAAGAACAAGTTCCTCGAATCGATTCTCTTCATCGGCCCGTTCGCCGAAAAGACCGAACGCCCCAGCCGCAAAAAACTGCTCACCTGCGATCCGAACTCCGGCCCCGCTTGCCTCGAAACCATCCTCTCGAGCCTCGCCCGCCGGGCGTATCGCCGCCCCGTCACCAAAGCGGAAGTCGCCAGCCTCACCCGTTTCGTCGGCCTCGCCAAGCAGGAAGGCCTCTCCACCGAACAAGGCCTCCAACTCGCCATTCAAGCCGTCCTCGTATCCCCCCACTTCCTCTTCCGCGTCGAACGCGACTCCGACCCCGCCCCACCCCCCCCC
>CANNLB010000294.1 GCA_947505565.1 Acidobacteriota bacterium
GAGTTGACGGACTTCTTGGTGGAGTTCGCGATCGGCCCCGCACGCTTTGTCGAGGAATGTTTGGCGTTGGTCGGCTGGTTGGTCCAGGACCAACTGGAAAAGGCTTTTGACTTGGCTATAACGTTGGGGTGTCACTCGAAGGACCGATGATAACAGAAAGAGCCGAACTTCTTATTCGGCCCGAGCGTCTTTCGGCGGCGGTAAGTGGCGGTGAGCCGCTGACTGAGTAGGGCGGAATTAGGGATGGAGAGCCATCAACTGTTTCATGAAGGCCGTTGAGCGGTGAGTTGGCCGTGTAGCCAAGCCTTCGCCATGCGCCATTCGCGTTCGATGGTGGCGGTGGAGGAGCCGATGACCTCGGATACCTCTTCGACGGTGAGTCCGCCGAAGAAGCGGAGTTCGACGATTTTGGCTTGGTTGGGGTCGAGGTGTTGAAGGCGGTTGAGGGCCTCATCGAGTTCGTCGAAGGCGACGGGTGGTCCGGAGGCGAGACCGAGGGAATCGTCGAGGGAGAGTTTGTGAGCGTGGCCGCCGCGTTTGAGGGCGTTTTGGGTGCGGGCGTGGTCAACGAGGATGCGGCGCATGAGTTGGGCGGCGACGCCGAAGAAATGAGCACGGCTTTGCCAAGTGACACGGGTTTGGTCGACGAGTTGCATGTATGCTTCGTGGACGAGGGCGGTGGCCTGAAGTGTGTGATCGGCGCGTTCGCGGCGCATGTAGTTGGCTGCGATTTTCCGTAACTCATTGTAAACAATAGGGAACAGTTGATCGTGAGCTTGATTTTCGCCACTACTGAGATTGGCGAGGAGCTGCGTGACTTCGTTATTGTCGGGTATGGCCACGTGTATTAGGTGTCCGGAGGGCGTGGAATCGTGACAACATGGGCGGACTTAAAGGGGGTGGATTGGTGGGAACGGGCAGATTCGAACTGCCGGCCTGCCGCTTAGGAGGCGGCCGCTCTATCCATCTGAGCTACGTCCCCGCCTTGCTTAAAATTCTACCAGCGCTTGAGTCCTTTTTGACCAATATCTTTCCGGATTTGGAGGCCGTCGAAGTGAATTAATTTTGCGGCGGCGTAGGCTTGGTCGATGGTTTGGCGAAGGTTGGGAGCGGAAGTGGTGACGGCGAGGACGCGGCCGCCCGCGGTGAGGAGCTGGTTTTCGACGTGAGTGGTGCCGGCGTGGAAGATTTGGGCTCCGGTCGCTTCGGCGGCAGGGATGCCGGAGATGGGGTCTCCGGTGCGGACCTGGGCGGGATATCCGTGGGCGGCGAGGACGACGCAGAGGGTTGGTTGCGGGCTCCACTGAAGGGTGGAGTCTGCTAGGTTCCCGGCGGCGGCGCGGGAGAGGACTTGGGCGAGGTCGGACTGGAGGGCGAGCATAAGGGGTTGGGTTTCGGGATCGCCGAGGCGGACGTTGTATTCGAGGATTTTGGGGCCAGTAGGGGTCATCATTAATCCAGCGAAGAGAAAGCCCGAGAAAGGGGTTCCTTCGGCACGCATGCCTGCGACGGTGGGGCGGAGGATCTCCGAGAGTATTTGTTCGTGTTGGTCGGGGGTGAGGATGCGGTCATCGACATAGGCACCCATGCCACCGGTGTTGGGGCCGAGGTCTCCGTCGAAGATGGCTTTGTGATCTTGGGCGGGTTTGAGGGGGAGGATGTTTATTCCGTCGGTGATGGCGATGAACGAGACTTCTTCGCCGGTGAGGAATTCTTCGATGACGAGTTGGGAGCCGGCGTCGCCGACGAGGGAGCCGTCGAGGAGTTGGGCTGCTGCGGCGAGCGCATCCGATTTGGTGGGGACGATGAGGACGCCTTTCCCGGCGGCGAGGCCATCCGCTTTGAGGACGAAGGGAGCGTCGAAGGAGTTGATGGCGGTTTCGGCTTCGGCCAGGGAGGTTGCTGTGGCGAAGCGGGCGGTGGGGATATTATGGCGGGCGAAGAAGTTTTTGGCGAAGACTTTAGAGCCTTCGAGTTGGGCTGCGGCGGCGGTGGGGCCGAAGATGTTGAGTCCGGCGGCGCGGAAGGCGTCGACGACTCCGGCGATGAGGGGGATTTCGGGTCCGACGATGGTGAGATCGATTTCGTGTTGGCGGGCGACGGCGAGGTAGTCGGCGGGTGTGGTGCCGGAGAGGGGGATGCACTGGGCGATTGCGGCGATGCCGGGATTTCCTGGTGCGGCGAAGACGCGGGTGACGATGGGGCTTTGGGCTAGTTTCCAGGCGAGTGCGTGTTCGCGGCCGCCGGCGCCGATGACGAGGATATTCAAAGGGGGATGCTCCTCAAGTTAGGATAGAACAGGCGGTGCCGTCTTCCCTTATGCCTATCGTTTAAAGCCTTTCCGATTACGATGTGATCGTGATGGGGGCCGGTCATGCGGGCGGTGAGGCGGCGCGGGTGGGTGCGCGACAGGGGGTGCGGACGGCGATGGTGGCGATAAACATCGACTGGATTGCGGAGTTATGGCGCAATAAGGATATCGGGGGTATAGCGACGAAGGGGCAAGATGCTGAGTCCGGCGGCGCGGAAGGCGGCGAGGATTCCGTCGACGAGGGGGACTTGGGGTCCGACGATGGTGAGATCGATTTCGTGTTGGCGGGCGACGGCGAGGCAGTCGTCGGGCGTGGTTACAGGGAGGGGGACGCACTGGACGACTTCGGCGATGCCGGGATTTCCTGGTGCGGCGAAGACGCGGGAAACGATAGGGCGTAAGGCTAGTTTGGCTGCTAGGGCTTGCTCGCGCCCACCGCCGCCGATGACGAGGATATTCAAATGTAGGCTCCTCAAGATAGAATAATACAGGCGGAGCCGTTTTTTATTATGCCTATTATTAAGCTTTTGCAGTATGACGTGATCGTGATAGGGGCCGGTCATGCGGGCTGTGAGGCGGCGCGGGCGGGTGCGCGATTGGGGCTGCGGACGGCGATGGTGGCGATGAACATTGACTTGATTGCGCAGCTATCGTGCAATCCGGCGGTGGGGGGGATAGCGAAGGGGCATTTGGTACGTGAGATTGATGCGTTGGGTGGGGTGATGGGTGAGGTGGCGGATGCGGTGGGGATTCAGTTTAGGCTGCTGAACACGAGTCGGGGACCGGCGGTGTGGTCGCCGCGGGCGCAATGCGACAAGAAGCAGTATAGGATTAAGATGCGGGAGGTCCTGGAGCGGGAGCCGAACCTTCATTTTTTGCAGGCGGAGGTGGCGGAGCTTATTTTGGAGGCGGAGGGGGGGCGGCGGCGGGTGCGGGGTGTACGTTTGCGGGATGGGCGGACGGCTCTTGGCGGGGCGGTGGTGGTGACGACGGGGACGTTTTTGAATGGGTTGGCACATGTTGGTGACGCGAAGACGGATTGTGGTCGCAACGGGGAGGCGCCGTCGAATTTATTAGGGCAGCAGTTACGGAATTTGGGGATGGCGTGGACGCGGTTGAAGACGGGGACTCCGCCGCGGTTGGATGGGCGGAGTTTGGATTGGTCGCGATTCGAGCCGCAGGAGGGGGATGCGGTGCCGACGCCGTTTTCGTTTTTGACGGGTAAGATTGAGCGTGAGCAGATTCGGTGTCACATCGCATATACGTCGGAGGCGACGCATGCTGTGTTGCGAGAGAATATTCATCGGTCGCCGCTGTATTCGGGTGCGATTGAGGGGATTGGGCCTCGGTATTGTCCGTCGATTGAGGATAAGGTGGTGAAGTTTCCGGATAGGGAGCGTCACCAGTTGTTTTTGGAGCCGGAGGGATTAGACACCTACGAGGTATATGTAAACGGGATGTCGACGTCGATGCCGGTTGATGTTCAGGTGGCGATGTTGGCTTCGGTGCCGGGGTTGGAGGATGCGGAGATGATTCGGCCGGGGTACGCGATTGAGTATGACGCGATTGATGCTCGGGAGTTGAATCATGGGTTGGAGTGTAAGGGGATAGCGGGGTTGTTTTTGGCGGGGCAGATCAATGGGACTTCGGGATATGAGGAGGCGGCGGCGCAGGGTTTGATTGCGGGGATTAACGCGGCTCGTAGTGTGGGCGGGTTGGATGCGTTTGTGGTTGGTCGGACGGAGGGGTATATCGGGATTTTGATTGATGATTTGATTAGCAAGGGAGTGGATGAGCCGTATCGGATGTTTACGTCGCGGGCGGAGTTTCGGCTGCATTTGCGGATTGACAACGCGGATTCGCGTTTGACGCCGGGTGGTCGGCGGATTGGATTGGTGGGGGATGATCGTTGGGAGCGATTTGAGCGGAAGCGGGGGCAGTTTGCGAAGTTGTTGCCTTTGTTGGAGGAGACGCGGTTGACGACGCGGCAATTTCCGGATGTTTCGTTTTGCGGGACGGAAAACCCGACGTTAGCGACATGGTTGAAGCGACCGGAGGCGGTGATTGGTTTGCTGCGGCCTTGGGTTGAGTTGCAGGTGGGGGAGCCGGAACATGGGTTATTGGGGGCTGTGGAGACGCATTTGAAGTACAGCGGGTATTTGCGTCAGGAGGAGCGGCAGGTAGCGCGATTGTTGGCATCGGAGGCTCGCTCGATTCCGGTGCAATTAGATTATGGCCGGATTCCGGGGTTATCGCGGGAGATGGTGGATAAGTTTCAGCGTGTGAGGCCGGTGACGTTGGGGCAGGCGTAGCGGATCCCTAGGGTGACTCCGGCGGCGGTATCGGTGTTGGATATCTCCCTCTCGTAGCGGGGTGTGGTGTTCCACGTGGAACGGGGTGGGTTTGGGGACGGTGGCTGGCGGTGCGGCAGTTTCTGGGCAATTTGGCGTTGGGGGGCGGAGAATCCGGTATTGGCGACGTGGGTGAAGCGTTGTGGGGCGTTGATTGGGTTGCTGGGGGCGGTGGAGACGCATTTGAAGTACAGCGGGTATTTGCGTCAGGAGGAGCGTCAGGTAGCGCGGTTGCAGGCATCGGAGGCTCGTTCGATTCCGGTGGAGTTGGATTATGGTCGGATTCCGGGGTTGTCGCGGGAGATGGTGGACAAGTTTCGGCGGGTGAGGCCGGTGACGTTGGGTGAGGCGTCGCGGATACCTGGGGTGACTCCGGCGGCGGTTTCGGTGTTGGATATCTACCCTGCGTAGTTTGGTGGGTGTTCCACGTGGAACGGGTGGGGTCGAGGACTGCGGCTGGCGATGTGGCAGT
>CANNLB010000295.1 GCA_947505565.1 Acidobacteriota bacterium
ATGCACGGTGGGGGGCGAGTCGGCGCAATTGGATGATCACAACCTGCGGCGGACCGTGTACGCGCGGGTGGGGCGGTATCAGCAGAATGAGACGCTGGCGCTGTTTGACGTCCCGAGTGCGAGCGCGAGCGCCGAGCATCGGGCGGCGACGAACGTGCCGCTGCAGCGGCTGTACTTTTTGAATAGCGACTTCATTAAGCGACGGGCGAAAGCGTTGGGCGGGCGGATTACGAGTGTGGAACGGGCGTACGAACTCCTGTTTCAACGGGCTCCGTCGGCGCGCGAGAAAGAGCGCGGTGAGCAGTTTTTGCGCGAGGCGTCGAAGGCCGACTATGCGCAGGTTTTGTTGAGTGCGAACGAGTTTCTTTATGTGGACTAGACGAGAGCTATTAGCGCGGGTGGGGTGTGGATTCGGTGGCGTGGCGCTATCCGATTTAATGGCGGCGGACGCCTTCGCACCGAAGACGCCGCACTTTCCGGCCAAGGCGAAACACGTCATCTATCTCATACTGAATGGCGGCATGTCGCAGGTGGATACGTTCGATCCGAAACCGTCGCTGGCTAAGTACCACGGGCAACCGATGCCGGGCGGGAACCCAAAAACGGAGCGGGTGACCGGCAGCCTGATGCGGTCTCCGTTCGCGTTCAAGAAGCACGGGCAGAGCGGGATCGAGGTCAGCGATATCTTCCCCAAGATCGGTTCGATGATCGATAAGTTCACGGTGGTGCGGTCGATGTACAACGATGTGCCGAACCATGAGCCGTCGCTGTTTATGACCAATTGCGGAGCGATTCAGCCGGGTCGGCCATCGCTGGGCAGTTGGCTGACCTATGGCTTGGGGACGGAGAATCGGAACCTGCCGGGCTTTGTGGTGATGTGCCCGGGGACGCCCGTGGTGGGGCCGCCGCTATGGGAGAGCGCGTTTTTGCCGGCGATTTACCAGGGAACGTTCATAGGGATCAACGAGACGGACCCGAAGAAGCTGATCAAGTACGTCGACCGGGGGAACACGACGTCGTCGGTGCAACGGAAGCAGCTGGATTTGTTGAAGGTACTGAACGAAGAGCACTTCGCGGCGCGTCCGGGCGACGGGCAGTTGGAGGCGACGATCGAATCGATGGAGGTGGCCTATCGAATGCAAACCGAGGGACCGGAAGTGTTTGACTTGGCCAAAGAGTCGCCGATGGTCCGGGCGCGGTACGGCGATTCGGCGTTTGGCCGGGGCTGTTTGATGGCCCGGCGGATGGTGGAAAAAGGCGTGCGGATGGTGCAGATCTACTTCGGGAATTCGCAGCCGTGGGATTCGCACGAGGACATTCAGGCGCACGGGCGGTTGGCGCGGCAGGCCGACCCGGCGATTGCGGCGCTGGTGCGGGATTTAGAAGAACGGGGGCTACTGCAGGAGACGCTCGTCGTGGTGGGGACGGAGTTCGGACGGACGCCGGCGGTGGAGACGGGATCGACGACGAAGCTGCATAACGGGCGGGATCATAACTCGTTGGGGTACTCGATCTTGTTGGCCGGCGGCGGGGTGAAGGGCGGGCATGTGCACGGGGCGACCGATGAGTTCGGGTACAAGGCCGTGGATCAGCCGGTGCATCCGCACGATTTGAATGCGACGCTGCTGCACCTGATGGGGCTGGATCACACGAAGTTGACCTACCTGTACAGCGGGCGGAATTTTCGACTGACGGACGTGCACGGGAAGCTACTGCGGGACATTTTGGCCTAGGCCCCCGCTTAAGCCAATGTGCAGCGGCCCGGCGCAGGAGCTGGCGTACCCGCATGCGGTGGGGAGTAGGCGGGGGCGCGGCGTGGACTGGGAGCGGCCGGCGGGTTCGGTGATGTTGTGCAGGAGCACGGCGGGCGCGCCGAGGCGGGTGAGCACGGCGTCGAGCCGGCCGTCGTTATCGAAATCGGCGACGACGGCTCCGCGCCAGGCGCCCTTGGGGGTGACCGGAAGGGCATGGAGGAAGACGCCGCGGGATTGGACAAAGACGGTGGACGTCTCCTCGTAGACCTCGTTCGAGACGGCGGCGATGTTGTCGGTGACGTGGCTATTGGCGGTGAGCAGGTCGGGCCAGCCGTCGTTGTTAAAATCGCCGAAGACGGCGCCCCAGCCGGAGCGGGTGAGGGTTAGGGGCCCGAGTTTGGCGGGGAAGGAGATGTCTTGAAAACGGCCCGCGCCGAGGTTGCGGAGGAGTGGGAACGTCTCGCGGACGAGGGCGGTGAACAGGAGATCGGGGCGGCCGTCGCGATCGAAGTCGGCGGTGATGGCGCCCATCGAGGAGACCGGCTGGCCGCTTTCGCTGAGGGCGACGCCGGATTCGAGGCCGATCTCCGAGAACGTGCCGTCGCCGCGGTTACGGAATAGGAAATTGGGCAGGCCGTCGTTGGTCACGAATAGATCGAGCCAGCCATCGGCGTCGAAGTCGGCGGCGGCAACGCTCATGCCCTTGCCGAGGTGCTTGCTGATGCCGCTGCGGGCGGAGACGTCTTCAAACGTTCCGTCGTGACGGTTGCGATAGAGGCGGTTGGCTTGCGGGGCAAACTCCCGGGGGTTGCAGTAGACGCGGAGGCCCTTGGCTTGGTCGCCGCAAAATTTGTTATTGGCGGGTGACCAGGCGAGGTAGTTGACGACGAACAGGTCGAGCCAGCCGTCGCGATCGTAGTCGAACCAGACGGCGGCCACGGAGAAGGGCTCGTCGGCGATGGCGGAGGGGATCAGGGTCAACTTGCCGTGGTCGTTGCGATAGAGGAGGTTGCGGCCGGCTCCAGCGACGAACAGGTCGGGGTCGCCGTCGTTGTCGAAGTCGCCGACGGCGGTACCGATGGAGAAGCCGTCTCCGGCGACGGGGAGGGGCTTCCAGCCGGCGGGGCCTCGGTTGAGAAGCAGGACGTTGGCGTGCTGGGGGCCGTTCTTCTTGAGGGTGCGCGGGTCCGCTCCGTTGGGGAAGAAGAGGTCGACGAGGCCGTCGCCGTCGAAATCGGCGGCCGCCAGCCCGCCGGCCATGGTCGAGACGAGGTGCTTGGCGGCGGTGGGGGAGTGAGCGAGGGTGAAGGGCAGATATTGGACGCTGAAGCGGGGGAGGACGACGGGGTCGGGGGAGATCAGGGAGGGCGCTTGGGCGATCTTTTTAAGAATTTGCTGCCCTTCGGCGTTTTGGGCGGCGAGCGCGGCGGTGCGGGCTTCGGGGTAGCGGCCGAGTTTATAGAGTACGCTGGCGAGGCCGGAGCGGCCCTCTGGCGAGTCGGCGTGACGATAATGGGCCGCGGCGAGTTCGAGATTGCCGCGCTCTTCTTCAATGCGGCCGCGAAGTTGCCAGACACGGTCGGCCGATTCGCCGCTGGCCAGGGCGTCGTCGGCGCTGGCGAGGGCTTCGGCGAAACGGCCGCGGAGGAATTGGACGCGCGCGAGGAAGTAAAGGGCCTGGAGGCGGGTGAATTGTGCTTCGGCTTGCGGGAGTTGCCCGGATTGCTGCCAAGCGAGCCCGAGAAGAAGAGCGGCGGAGCGGTCATCGGGATGGGCGGCCAAATGCTGCTCATACAGAGAGGCAGCCTCTTTGAACCGTTGTTGCTGATAAAATTGGAAGGCCTGCTCTTTGGCGGTCTGGGCGAATAGCCCGACGGCCAAGAGCGCGACTCCGATACGCATGAATCCATTCTACGGCGGCGCGGCAGTTAGCGTCGGCGGTCCATATGTGCTATTCTCGATCGGAATAAGGGAGATTGGTTTTGGCTGATTTGAAACACCCCACACGTGAAGCTGCGGAAGCGGCATACGACGAGACTGTCCGCGAAGATATTGAACGATTTCGGTCCGTGGCGGCCGACTTTACTGCGGGGAGTCTAACGGCCGATCAGTTTCGCGCGGAGCGACTTCGGCGCGGGGTGTATTCTCAGCGTCAGGAAGGTGTTCACATGATCCGGACGAAGGTTCCGGGGGGCATCATGACGGCCGAGCAGATGGATTGCATGGCCGAGGTGGCCGACCAGTTTGCGGCGGGCAAAGGCCATTTGACGACGCGGCAGAATATGCAATATCACTTCATTCCGCTGCCGGAAGTGGCGGATTTGTTGCACAAACTGGCGTCTGTGCGGTTGACGACGCGAGAGGCCTGCTACAACACGGTGCGGAATATAACGGCGTCGCCGCTAGCGGGACTGTTGGCGAATGAAGTGTTCGACGTGCAGCCTTACGTGCGCAAAGTGGCGTTGGCGTTTTTGCATAACCCGTTGACCGACGCGATGCCGCGAAAGTTTAAGATCGCCTTTTTCGGTGGTGGCGAGCGCGACGATATGGCGTTGGCGATCCACGACCTCGGATTGACGGCAGTGATCCGCGATGGGCAGCGGGGCTTCCGGACGGTGTTGGGCGGTGGGCTTGGACCGCTGCCGAACGAAGCGGTTTTGCTCGATGAGTTTCTGCCCGAAGGCCACCTGATTCCGCGGACGGAGGCGGTGCTGCGGTTGTTCAATCAGCATGGCAATCGCGGGAACAAGAATAAGGCCCGTCTGAAGTTTGTGCTCCGCGAGCGAGGCATCGAGTGGGTGAGGCAGACGATTGAGGCTAATTTTGCCGACATCCTGGCTAACGGTGGAACTCCGGAACCGGAGTATGTCCCGGAGAATTTTGGTGGGTTCCGGTTGCAGCCGTTCGTCTTGGGTGAGGGCGGTCAGTTACCGGTGTTGGGTTCGGCCCCGGCCGACCCGACGTTTGATCGGTGGCTGGAAACGAACGTGCAGGAACAGAAGCACCCCGGCTATGCGATTGTGACGGTTCGTTGTCCGCAAGGTAACATGGTGAGCGCGCAGATGCGCGCCGCGGCGCAGATCGCTCGGGATACCGGCGACAGCTATGTGCGAGTGGGGATCGACCAGAATCTGATGATCGCGTGGATTCCAGTCCACAATTTGCGTCGAGTGCACGCGGCGTTGCAGGCCGTCGATTTGGCGGATGCCGGCGCGTACGAGATTACCGATACGGTCTCCTGCCCGGGCGGATACTCGTGCAATTTGGCTTTGACCAAATCGATGAACTTGGCGGCGGCAATTTCGGAGGCTGTTTCCGATTACCGTGATCCTCAGGTTCGGAAGATGAGTGTGAAGATCAGTGGTTGCCCGAACTCT
>CANNLB010000296.1 GCA_947505565.1 Acidobacteriota bacterium
GATCAAGGTGCAGCAGGTGGAGTTTCAGTAACGCGTTTTTGGAGGGAGACCCAGAGGGGGAAGATGGGCGGGTTTTCGAGCCAGCGGATCATCCAGTCGATTTTCAACTGACGGGCGGCGGGTTTGGGATCGCGGCGGAGGGCGAGCTTGGCGTGCGCTTTGGCTTCGAGGACTAGCGCTCGGGCTTGGTGAGGAGCGGTTGTGTAGGAATCGCTGAGGGCGGAGAGGGTGCGGGCGAGATGGTCGAAGGAGTCCTGACGGACGCCTTCGACGAGCGCGTTGAGGGGGACGCCGGAATCGCGGAGGAGATGGCGGAGGTAGGACGCCGAGATAGGGGCGAGTTGGGCGGCGAGCTCGGCGAATTGACCGGGTTCAACGCGACAGGGGACCGGGTTTGAGAGGAACTGGCGGAGGAGCTGTTTTTTTCTGGCCACGGCGGTAATCGGCGACCGCGCGGTTGTGCGCGGCGGCGTCCTTGGAGAAGCGGTGACCGCCGGAACCGTCGCCGCGGGCTACGAAGAAGAGGGCGTCGGTGGAAGCGGGATGGAGCGCGGCTTTGAGCGCAGCGGCGCCGGGGTTGGCGATGGGGCCGGGAGGCAGGCCGATGGTTTTGTACGTATTGTAGGGATGCTCGCGATCGAGATCGGAGCGGTAAATTGTGCCGCGCCAGATGCCGAGGAGGAGGGAGGCGTAGGCGGTGCTGGGGTCGGCGTCGAGCTTCATGCCGATCGAGAGGCGCTTGGCGTAGAGGCCGGCGACGAGGGGGCGCTCGCTGGGGATGGAGGTTTCTTTTTCGACTAGGGAAGCTAGAGTGACGGTTTCGAGAACGGGAGCTTTTGGTTGGAGGGCTTTCCACTCTCTGCGGAAGTTGGCGACCATGAGGGTGCAGAGGGCTTCGGCGGAGGTGGCGCGGGTGGTGCGATAGGTGGAGGGGAAGAGGAAGCCCTCGAGCGACGGGGCGGTGGGGGCGAGGTCCTTGATGAGGTTGGGGTTGCGGGCGGCTTTGAGGAAATCGGCTTCGGTGATGATGCCCTGTTCGCCGACGGCTTTGGCGATATCGAAGAGGTTGTAGCCTTCGGGGATGCGGAGTTCGTAGTAGTTGACGTCGGCGCGGGCGATGCGATCAAAGACTTGCCAGGGGGAGGCGGGATTGACGAAGTGGTATTCGCCGGCTTGGAGCTTGCGGTTGGGTTGGAGGAGGCGGGCGAGGCTGATCTGCCAGCCGAATTTGATGACGCCCTGAGCGGCGAGTTGGTCGCCGATGGAGCGGGTGGAGGAGCCGCGGCCGATGTCGGTATAGACCTCTGGATTGTGAGCGAGGCTGGGGATGGAGAGCGAGCCGATGAGGCAGGCGAGGATCAACAGGACGAGTGGGACGAGCCAGGGGAGTTTTTTCATCCGAGGGCTCCGAGGTAGCTGTTCAGGATGAGTTCGGCGGCCATGCGGTCGACGTTGCCGCGTTTGCCTTTTGGGCGGCCCGATTCGGCGAGGTAGCGGTTGGCTTCGATGGAGGACATGCGTTCGTCCCACATGAGGAAGGGGACGCCGGATTCTTCGGAGAGGCGGAAGGCGAACGACCGGGCTTCGCGGGAGAGTTCCGATTCCTGGCCGCTCATGTGGAGAGGGAGGCCGACGACGATTTGGCCGACGCTCTGGTCGGCGATGAGGGTTTTGAGGGTGAGCATGTCGGTGCGGATATTGACGCGTTCGAGCGTCTCCTGGCCGTGGGCCATGATGCCGAGGGGGTCGCTGAGAGCTACGCCAATACGGCGGCGACCATAATCGAGAGCCAAGATACGCATGTACATGTTAGATTAACGGATTATCGGGGATTGTCCGTTGTCGATTCAAGATCCTGCCACATTAACGACTCTGAGGGTACGCCAGACGGGGAACGCGTTGTTCACGTTAGGAGTGGTGTGCGCGTTGCTCTACTTGGGGCGGCTGTTTATTGTGACCCTTTTGGTGGGGATTTTCATTGCGTTTATCTTGGATCCGGTGGTGGAGTTCTTCATGCGGCTGAAACTGCCGCGGGGGTTTGCGAGCTTTCTGGTTTGCAGCCTAGCGTTGCTGATTCTATATCTGGGGGCGCTGCTGACGTACTCGCAGGCGCAGGGCTTGTGGGAGGAGTTGCCGAGCTATACGAAGCGGATGAACGACCTGAGCGATAAGGTGCTGATCGAAGTGGAGTCGGCGGAGAAGACGGTGAACGACATGATGGCGCCGAAGCGGGTTCGGGAGATGGAGGCGCAGCGGAGAGAGCAGGAGAGGCAAATGGCGGCGCAGAAGCTGCGGCGGAGGCGGGCGACGGATCCGCCGATGGCGCCGTTTCTGCCGCCGGCGGTGCAGGAGGTACGGATTCGGCCGGAGCGATCGCCGATTGTGGAGTACCTGTATTCGAACTGGCGGCAGTTCTACGACATTGCGCTGATGGTGTCTTTTGTGCCATTTCTCGTGTACTTCATGCTGGCTTGGCGGGACCATTTCATCTACAACTTTTTGCGGGTGTTTAGCGGGGAGTCGCGGGGGATAGCGGCGGGGACGCTGGACGGGATTGCGCAGATGACGCGGGCGTACGTGGTAGGCAACTTCCTGCTGGGGATGGTTCTGGCGGTGTTGAGCACGGGGTTCTTTTGGGTGGTGAAGGTGCCGTACTGGCTGCTGGTGGGGCCGCTGAGCGGATTTCTGTCGTTGATCCCCTACATTGGCCTGCCGCTGGCGATTTTACCTCCGTTCTTTTCGGCTCTGGCGATCTATGACAACCTGACGGCGTACATCGTGATTGGGACGACGGTGGCGTTTTTCCACCTGATGGCGCTGAACCTGCTGTACCCGAAGCTGGTGGGGTCGCGGGTGCATTTGAATCCGCTGGTGGTGACGGTGGCGCTGATGTTCTGGGGCTTTTTGTGGGGGGGGATTGGGCTCGTGTTGGCGATCCCGTTGACGGCGGCGGTGAAGGCGATTTGCGACAATTATCCGGGGCTGTCGGCGTATGGCAAGTTGATGGGGGACTAGGTGAGATACACTGGGGCTCATGAACCGTCGCGAGCTTCTTGGAGCCTCTCTGCTACTGCCCTTTTCGTTAGGGGCGAAGACCACAAAGATTGACCGTAACCGGCTGAGCAGCGTTACGGACGAGAGCGGCAAGACGCCGGCGGAAGGGATTGCGTTTGCCCATAAACACGGGCTGAAATGGCTGGAAGTGCGGGCGGTGCCGGGGGCGAAGAAGCACTACGCGGACATGACGGCGGAGGAGTTGAAGCAGGCCGCCAAAGAGTTCAAAGACGGCGGGGTGAGGGTGTCGTTTTTCAACTCGGGCCAGTGCAAGTTTTTGCTCCCCGGGACCGAGCCGCAGAAGCCGCGGACGGAGACGCCGGAGCAGCGGACGACGCGGTTGGCGAAGGATCAGCTGGCGTATGACCGGCGGGAAGCGGACCTGATGAAGTCGATTCGGGCGGCGCAGGCTTTGGGGACGGATAAGGTGCGGGTGTTTGCATTCCTGCGGACGGTGGATCCGGGGAAGGACATGCAGCGGATTGTGGACGTGTTGGGGCCGCTCGTGAAGATCTCGGAGAAGGAAGGGATCCGGTTGACGCTGGAGAACGAGGTGGCTTGTAACGTGGCGAGCTGCGCGGAGTTGGCGGCGTATATGAAGGCTATTCCGTCGAAGAACTTTGGGGTGAACTGGGACGCGTTGAACGGGCAGCACGTGAAGGAGACGCCGTTTCCGGAGGGGTATAAGCTGATTCCGAAGGCGAAGCTTTGGAACGTGCAGATCAAAGGGAAGAGCGTGTTGAAGGGTTACGCGACGGATTGGATTGATTGGGCTCCGATCTTTACGGCGCTGGAGAAGGACGGGTACGCGGGGCAGGTGGGGTTGGAGTGCCATATCTTTGGGTCGGAGCAGATTGCGAAGTCGCATGAGTCGATGATCGAGATGCTGCGGATCGCTGAGAAGCGGGGGTAGGGCGGCGGATGCCTTCGAAGACGCTGTGGATCTGCGCCGGGGTGGCCTTGGTGGCGCTGGCGCTGGTGTTTGGCGGGGGTGTGTTTGTGAACCGGGATCAGCGGGTGAGGCTCAAGGGCGAGGTTCAGAAGGTACGGACGGGGAAGCTGGATGAGCAGCGGTCGGTTGTGGTGTTGGACTTTCGGGTGACGAACCCGTCGCAGTATCCGTTCCAGGTGAAGGATTTGGAGTTGGAGGTGACGACGGGGGGGAAGGCGGTGGCGGGGCGGTTCATTCCGGAGACGGACGCGAAGAACGTGTTTTTGGGGGTGCCGGAGTTAGGGGAGAAGTATAACCCGAGCTTTGCGAGTAAGGAGCGGGTGGCGAGCAAGGCGACGGTGGACCGAATGACGGCGTTTGTGGTGGATCTGCCGTTGCGGGAGTTGGAGGACCGGACGAAGATGGTGATGCGGGTGCGGGATGCGGACGGGCCGGTGTCGGAGTTGACGGAGAAAAAGTGAGTGGTAGGCCCGGCAGGACTCGAACCTGCTACCCCCGACTTAGAAGGTCGGTGCTCTATCCAGATGAGCTACGAGCCCACTCAACTTTAATTCTACGGCATTGGGGGGCGGGACTCCAGGAGATTGCGTTTTTTGCGTGGGCCGCTGGTAGGTGATTTTGGCGCAAGGCTCCATGTTTTCAATCACTTCGGGGCGGATTTGGTTGCTTTTCGCGTCGGTTCGTTTTTTCGGTTGGTCCTGGCGGCGTGGCGGGGCTCGAGGCCCCGGTGCGCCGCAGCCGGGTTTCGGTCGGGATGTGCCGATTCAGGGCTGGCCCGTTCGGGGAAATTTACGATATCCGAAATTGTCTCGATTTCCTGTAAGGCCTGGGAAATAAGAGGCTTAATTGACCATAGCGGGTCGATTTCGCTGGGTTCGTTTTTTGGTTGCGCCTGGCCGCGTGGCCGGCTCGGCCGAATTCGAAAGTTGTGATTTTAGAATCCATCGCCATTTCTCGTAACGCTCTGTAAATAAGAAGGTTACGTGCTCTTTTCGAGCCGTTTGTTCTGGGTTCGTTTTTGGTTTAGCCGCTGTTTTTAGGCAGCCAGGGGAACCGGGGTGACGGTCAGCTTTTCGAGCAGCGCGGTGACGTCATAGCTCGGGGCGATTTCGGC
>CANNLB010000297.1 GCA_947505565.1 Acidobacteriota bacterium
GGCGAAAGGCCCTGACCTGTATCGCCGCAGCCTCTACACGTTCTGGAAGCGCACCTCTGCCCCGCCCATGATGATGAACTTCGATGCGTCCCAGCGCGAGGCTTGCACGGTGCGGGAAAACCGAACGAATACCCCGCTGCAAGCGCTGAATTTGATGAACGACGTAACGTTCGTGGAGGCCGCCCGCTTCATCGGACAACGCATGATGCAGGAAGGCGGCGCCGGCGCCGAGAGCCGATTGAACCATGGGTTTCGCCTCGTCCTTGGCCGTCTGCCGAAGCCCGCCGAACTCACGATTCTGCGCAACAGCTTGAACTACCACCTCGACTATTTCGCGGATAAGCCAGCCGATGCCAAGTCTTTGCTTTGGCAGGGCGACACCCGATCCGCCGACCTGCCCGAACGCGAACTGGCCGCTTATCAGGCCGTCGCGAGCCTGCTGCTCAACACCGACGAGTTCGTCACCAAGGATTAATCGTCATGCAACGCCGACAGTTTCTCGCCGCCCTCACTGCCCTTCTTGCCCAGAACGGTAACGCCGCTCCCACTCTGCACCACGCTCCGAAGGCCAAGCGCGTCATCACGCTCTTCCAGCACGGCGGGCCCTCGCAATTGGACCTGTTTGACTACAAGCCGAACCTGGCCAAGGTCAACGGCGAAGAGCTTCCGGAGTCGATCCGGATGGGCCAACGGCTGACCGGCATGACCGCCTATCAGGCCAAGTTCCCCACTGCCGCCAGCATCTTCCAATTCACCCAGCACGGCCAGTCCGGCGCTTGGTTCAGCGAACTGCTCCCCCACATGGCCAAGCACGCCGACCAGTGGACGATCATGAAGTCGCTGTCGACCGAACAGATCAACCACGACCCCGCGGTGACCTTCTTTCAGACCGGCTTCCAACTCGCCGGCCGGCCGTCGATCGGCTCCTGGATTTCCTATGGCCTCGGCAGCGAGAACCAGGATCTGCCGGCGTTCATCGTGATGATTTCGCAAGGGCGGGGCAACTCCCAAGCGCTGGCGGATCGCATGTGGGGCTCCGGCTTCATTCCCACCAATCACCAAGGCGTGAAGTTCCGCGGGGGCAAGGACCCGGTCCTCTATCTCAGTAACCCCGAGGGCTACAGTCGCGACGCGCGCCGCCACTTCCTCGACGACCTCGGGCAACTGAATCAACTCAAACTCGACGAGTATCAGGATCCGGAAATCGCGACCCGCATCGCGCAGTACGAAATGGCGTTCCGGATGCAAGCTTCCGTGCCCGAACTGGCCGACTTCTCCAAGGAGCCCGAATCGACGTTTGAACTTTACGGCCCGGAATCCCGGAAGCCCGGAACCTTTGCCGCCAACTGTATCCTGGCGCGTCGGCTGGCCGAACGCGGGGTTCGTTTCATCCAGCTTTTCCATCGCGGCTGGGACCAGCACGGCAGCCTGCCGAAGCAGATTCGCTTGCAGTGCGAGGATACCGACCAGCCGTCCGCGGCGCTGGTCACCGACCTCAAGCAACGCGGTTTGCTGGACGACACCGTCGTCCTTTGGGGCGGGGAATTCGGCCGTACTGTCTATTCGCAAGGCACCCTGACGGCGACCGACTACGGCCGCGACCATCATCCGCGGTGCTTCACCATGCTCGCCGCCGGCGGCGGCTTCAAGTCCGGCATCACTTACGGCGAGACCGACGATTACAGCTACAACGTGGCGAAGGATCCGATGAATATCCACGATCTCCACGCCACGCTCATGCATAATCTAGGAGTCGACCACACGAAGCTGACGTTCAAATTCCAGGGTCGCCACTACCGGCTGACCGACGTGCATGGCCGGGTGATCCGGCCCTTATTAGCCTAGTTTTCTCTCCGAAGTTCGTACATTTCAGCGAGCAGGTCGTTCAGGAGCCGCTCAACCTGCCAAAGGTCGACGGTGGCGGGATAATCCAGCATCGGCTCTTCAGCCTCCTCGGTTTGCCACTCTTGGGTCATCATATTCATCAATCTCTCTATTAATAAACGCGCAAACGGAGGCCGCTGTTCCTCTCGTCAGAAACAAATATTTGGGGGACGGTCACCGCCGACTCGCGATTACGACTCGACTGCGATCATAGTCACAGGAGTTAGGTCCGACTTGCCCCCTAGAGTCCGAAATACGTTAACCTGCTGTTGATAGCGTGTTCTCAACGGATGGCGGCCTTCTGCGCCACCTCCCAACACGGTGATAACGTAGTAAACGCTATGCAAGCACTGGTGTTGAAAGAGTATTTAAAACTGGAAGTCGTCGATTTCCCGGAACCGGAATTAGGTCCGGAGGACGTTTTGATCCGTGTGGGAGCCTGCGGCATTTGCGGCAGTGACGTCCACGGCTGGGACGGAAGCACGGGCCGCCGTATTCCGCCGCTCGTGATGGGCCATGAGGCCGCTGGATCCATTGCCAAGGTCGGCAGTGCGGTCACCGCCTGGAAGGAAGGCGATCGCGTCACCTTCGATTCCACCGTCTCTTGCGGCAAGTGCCACTTCTGCCGCGCCGGCCAGGTTAACCTTTGCGACAACCGCATGGTCCTCGGCGTTTCTTGTGGCGATTATCGCCGTCACGGTGCTTTCGCGGAGTTCGTATCGGTTCCGCAGCACATTCTTTACGGCCTTCCCGATAGCGTTAGCTACGAGCACGCGGCCCTGATCGAAGCTATCTCGATCGGCGTCCACGCAGTTCGCCTCACTCCGATCGAACTGGGGGATACGGCCGTCGTGGTTGGCGCGGGCATGATCGGTTCGCTGACCTTACAAGCGGCAAAAATCGCCGGCTGCGCGCGGGTTTTTGCCGTCGATACCAACAACGAAAAGCTGGCCATGGCCAAGCGGTTGGGAGCCACCGAAACATTCAATCCATTGGAATGCGACGTTGCGGCCGAGATCAAGAAGCGCACGGGCGGTCGTGGTGCCGACGTTGCTCTGGAATGTGTAGGCGCTTCGGACCCGATCAAAACCGCCATCGCCTGCGTCCGCAAGGGCGGCGCGGTCACGCTGATCGGCAACATCACCCCGAACATCGATCTGCCTCTGCAACAGGTGGTTACCCGCGAGATTCGCCTGCAGGGTACCTGCGGCTCCTCTGGCGAATACCCGGCTTGCATCGAACTTCTGGCCAGCGGCATGATCCAGGTCGACCCCATCATCTCGGCGAAAATCACGTTGGCGGAGTCGCCGGCTTATTTCCAACGGCTCTACGACGGGGAACCCGGACTGATGAAAGTCCTCGTCCAACCTTAGGATTCCTACCCTAAAACAAAAGCAGTACTAAATGTTTCACGAGATATTCACCTCGATTTGAACGTCTAGTCATGGCGTCTGCCGCATTCTAGGAATGCGCCATGACTCCGACTTCTCGCCGAAACTTCCTCGCCCTCGCCGCTGCGCTGCTTGCCCCCGCGACAGCTGAGTCGCGCTCGACGACGGCCTACCGGATCGATGCGACGATCCTCGCCTTGGGTCTGCCGGTCTACAAACGCCGTGGGGCCGGCTGCGCCTTCGTCCATGTTCGTCAGGAGCAAGGAGCAGTCCATCTGCAGTTTGCCGCCGGTTCGTGGCCAGAGCAGGCTCGCGGGCTCAATCGCTACGGCTCGCTTGAAGAGTCGGTTACGGCCCAGGATGCCTCCTGGTTCGGCTTTATGACATCTTCTCCCGACAAAGACGTCCGCAATCGCGACGCCCAACCCTGCACGGCCACCCGAGGTCGTCTCTCCCCCTTCCGCGCCGAAATCGAAACGATGCGAGTGCAGATTGCCCCAGACCTCACCTGGAGTCGCAGCGAGGAACTCTACCGTCGGGTCAACACCTCGTGGCGCCCGGAACCTGCCCAGCAGCTTCCGTTGCGATCGGCCACGCCAACGCCCTTCCTCTATGCCGTTCGCACCGGCCTGCTCCAAGGGCATACTAACTTCCGCATCGAGTTCCATCACAACGCCCAACCGGGCGAACTTGAACTGCACCGCGATGGCGAACTCGTCCACGGGCGAATTACGATTGCGCAGAAGGTAACCCCCTTCCGGCTCTGGACGAGCCAAGGATCCGCGATTCCGTTCCGCATCGAGTACGAGCCGATGCGCATACTCCGCTTAACGATGGAGCGCGAAAGCTAGCGCAGCGCGCCCGGCGCCGGCACCGCCACGTCCATCCGCAGCTCTTTCAACCGTCGCGTACGCATCTCGCCCAACCACTGCCAATTGTACTGCTTGGCCAGGTCGACGGTCGCGGTGGCGGCAGAGCCTTGCTCGCGGGCCTGGGCGAGCCGTTCCCCCATCGGGTCCATGATGTAGGTCGGATGGTCGTAGCCGCTCGTCACGAGGAATACCCCGTTCTCAATCGCTCGCGCCTTAGCCAAAGTTTCGTCACCGCCCCAGATCGGCATCAGGATCATCTCGGCCCCTTGGTTGGCCAGCGCCCGAGCCGGTTCGGCGAAAAACACGTCGTAGCAAATCATCAGGCCCACCGTCCCAAAGTCGGTCTTGAAAACCGGGAAATGCGTCCCCGGAGTCAGCCCCTTTTCAACCTCTTCGCGCGGCAGGTACACCTTTCGGTACTTGCCGGCCAACTCGCCGGTCCGGTCGATCAGCACGGCCGTGTTGTACATCACGTGGCCTTCGCGTTCATAGATGCCAGCGATGATGTACGACTTCCGCGCCCGCGCCACGGCACCCAGTGCCTTCGTCGTCGGCCCCGGAATCGTCTCGGAAGCTTCGAAGATCGTCTTCGGCGTCCCGACGATGCTGATGCCTTCCGGCAGTAGAATCACGTCGGTGTTGGCCGGGACGGACTTGCCAATCGCCGCGATAAATTGGCTGACGCTTTCTTCGCTCCCGCTGGTTTGGCGCGGCCGTAGATTTACCGTCGCGATGTTCACCGGCCGCGCCCTGGGCGGTGGAATCCGTTCGAGCGAAATCTCGTCCCACCACACCGTTCCCTGCGGCGCGTTCGCCAGCAGCAGCTCAACGATGACGGAGGCAGCACCCGTTGGCGCCTGCGTCTCCGCCGTAAGCTCGTTCCACTCATCCTGCCGCCGCGTCCACGGGATATAGGCCGGTTCGCCCACCCGCTTATCCGCGGCGTTCCGCCAGTCCAGACGGGCCA
>CANNLB010000298.1 GCA_947505565.1 Acidobacteriota bacterium
CCGCGGCGATCTCCGCGCGCAGCCAATGGGAGTTCGCGTCGGTCTCCTCCGTACGGGTATCGCTGACCGTAATCAGCGCAATTTTAACCGGCCCATTGGCGTGGGCCTTCTCACGGTGCTCGTTGGTGCTTGCCGAAGCGGTGCTCATAGTATCAGGATAGCTGGGAGGACGACGATGCAACTTTTTCGCTTGGATGGACGACGAGCTCTGGTCACCGGAGGTTCCCGGGGCCTCGGCGCCGAGATCGCCGAGGGGTTGGCCGAAGCCGGCTGCGCGGTGCGACTCCTCGCCCGCCGCGAGCAATGGCTGACCCCCACTCTCGAAGACTTTCGAGCCAAAGGCTACGACTGCGACGGCGGCCTCTGCGACGTCAGTGACCCCGACCAAGTCGACGCCGCCGTCGAACGCTTCGGACCCGTCGACATCCTGATCAATAACGCCGGCGTCTCCTGGGGGCAGCCCGCCGAAGAGGTCTCAATCGAAAAATGGCGTATGGTGATCGACACTAATCTCACCGGGGCCTTCCTCTTCGCCCAAGCCGCCGGGCGCCAAATGATTGCCCGGCGGAAAGGAGTCATCTTGAACATCGCCTCCATCGCCGGCATGCGGGGCTCCATGCCCCGCGGCATCCACGCCGCGGCTTACACCGCCAGCAAGGGAGGCTTAATCGCCCTCACCAAAGAGCTGGCCGCCAAATGGGCCGTCTACGGCATCCGCGTCAACGCCTTGGCGCCCGGCTACTTCCCTTCCCGCATGACCGAGCGAATCCTGCCCCAAATGGAAGCCGACCTCCGCGAGCATGTCCCCCTCGGACGCGCCGGACGAACCGGAGAGCTCAAAGGCGCCGCCATCTTCCTCGTCTCCGACGCCTCGAGCTACATCACCGGGCAGACGCTTGCCGTCGACGGTGGAGCCACCGCCGTAGGACTCTAGCCTTTTAGTTTGGGCGCGCCCATCGCCAATCGTTGCAGCGCCCCCCCGGCCAAGTCAAAGTACAGTCGACCCGACTCGCGCACCGCGCCGAGACGGTCGTAAAACTGAATCGCCGGAGTGTTCCAGTCCAGGACGCTCCAATGCATCGCGCCGTAATGATGCTGCATCGCGTAGTTCGCGGTGAACGCCATCAATACCTTCCCAAGCCCCTGGCCACGACTCCGCGCCCGCACAAACACGTCCTCTACGTAAATTACGGGAGTACCACTGTAGCTCGAAAAACGGTGCTGCAGCATCAAGTAAGCCACCGGTTCGTCTTCCCAAAAACCCAGAAACACTTCCGCAATCGAATCTTCGCCGAACACGTAACGTTCCATCGCCGCCGGGGTGATCCTCACCGCATCGGCCTTCCGCTCCGCCGTCGCCATCTCCCGAATCATCTGCAAGACTAGGTTCATGTCCGCCGTCGTCGCGCGTCGCACCGTGAATTGTTCTGCCATAAGGATACATCTAGAGTACTATGCACACCCGTTACTTTAGATCGTACGACCCTGGTACAAAAACTCTAGAGCATCATTGCGAATAAAGTCGGCCGAACGCTAATATGACCGTGTTCCTACCCATGCCATTTTTGAGACTTCCCATCGCCCTCCTACTCGCAACCTCGGCGACGGCCTCGGCCGAGGCCCCGACCGGAGCAATATCCGCCCAGCCCAACAACGCCCTGCTGCTGGCCATCGTCGGCCTACTCGGGCTCGCCGCTGCCGGGTTGGGTTGGGTGGTGTGGGATACCCGTCGCAAGCTTGCCCAAGCCAATCAACAGCCCGCAGTGCCAAGCCGCGACGTACTCAGTTCCGCCATCGTGAGGGACTCCTCAGACTCCATATTTACCATCGACCCCCCCGGGTTAGTGCAAAGCATGAACCCGGCGGCCATTAAACAGTTTGGGTATACCCTCGATGAACTCAGCGGCAAGAATATCTCCTCCCTCATTCCGCCTCCCGCCCGCGGTCGCCAACGGTCCAATTATATGACCAACCCCGGTACGCGAGAACTCTTCGGCGTCCGCCGCGATGGCACTCGCTTTCCCGTCGACGTCAAGCTCGACGAGTTGAACTTTTCCAACTGGAAACTGATGGGCCTCACCGTCCGCGACATCTCCGTTCGCCGCGCCGCCGAAAAAGAGTTGGAGCATCGCCTCGCCACCGCCGACAGCATCGTCAACCAAACCGGAGCGCTCGTGTTTGTGCTCAGTTGCGACGGCAAAATCGAACGCATGAACCGGGCCTGTGAAGCCCTTCTCGACTTCTCGGGGGGCGAAGCTAAAGGACAGTGTTTGTGGGAAATCGTAGCCCTTCCCGTCCGTATGAGTGCCTTACGGGCCCAGGTGGAAGCCTATCTCCGCGGCCCCTTTCCGGCTCGCGCGGAATTGACCTTCGCCGCCCGCGACGGCCACGAATACACCATGAGCTGCGTCTTCACCGCCACGCTAAATGAACTCAGCAGCATCGAATCCGTCATCGTTACCGCACACGACATTAGCGCCCAAAAAGCGTTCGAGCAAACCCATCTTCGGACCGAGCGCTTGGCCGCAGTCAGCCGATTGGCCGGCGGCGTCGCCCACGATTTCAACAACCTCCTCACCGCCATCACCGGCTACAGCGGCTTGGCCCTGCTGAGTCTCGATAGCGAAAACCCCCTCCGCAAGGACATCGAACAGATCAAACAGGCCGGAGACCGCGGGGCGGCCTTAACCCGCCAGTTGCTCGCCCTCAGTGGGCGGCACCCGCGCCAACCTCGGCTCATGAGCTTGAACGAGAGCTTGAAAAGCGCCGAACGCATACTTCGGCTTCTCGCTGGCGAACCCGTCCAACTCCAAATTTATCAGGACCCCGAACTGCCGCCCATCCAAACTGACTTGGCCCAAACCGAGGAGGTGATTCTCCATCTGGCGGCCTTTCTGCGGGAGCAGATGCCCCAGGGCGGAAGGCTGTCCCTGCGGACGTCAACCGAACTCATCGACAACACCAACCCCGAAGCCGAACCCCCACTCCAACCCGGCTCGTATGCAGTTCTCACCCTCACCGACAGTAGCTCCGGCCTCAGCCCAGATGCGCTCGCCCATTTGTTCGAGCCCTTTTTCCCGGCCAAGGAAACGACTCGCGCCAACGGATTGGGTCTCGCGATGGTCGCCGGACTCATCAAACATAATGGCGGATCTATTATCGTCATCGCCACGCCCGGTTCCGGCAACACCGTGAAAGTCTACTGGCCCCAAGCCGCGCAACCGGAGCTCGTCACCCCCGAGCGCCCAAAACACCTTTTCGTGGTGCCCAAAAAACAGGATAATACGGGCTCAGAGACGGTGTTAGTGGCCATCGAGCGCGACCAAGATCGGGCGCAGATCCGGGCATTCCTAGAGCCCGCCGGATACACCGTCCTCGAAGCGCGAAGCGGGTTGCAGGCTATGGAAATCTCCCACAAACATTATGGAGACATCGGCCTGCTCTTGACCGACGTCGTTCTACCGCGCATGTCCGGCCCCGAGTTGGTGCTCGGAGTGCGCGTCGCCCGACCCGGCCTTCGCACCCTGTTTGTCACCCGTCGATCGACCGCCGAAGTACTTGCCCAAGGCTTGGCACCCACCGGAGTAGTGCACCTTGACGCGGATCTTCAATCCGAGGCGTTTGTGGCTCGCGTGCGCGAAGCCCTCGATGCAAAATCGATGTCCATGGGCCAGTAAGTCGTCCGGAACGGCACAAAACATCCCTTTTTGTGGGCTTTTCCTCGGCGATCCCATCGAAAGTGACCACCTCTACTCGAATAGCCTCGACGCCGCCATGAACTGATTGTTCTACTTGGTGTGGCGTCGGGCGCCAGCTTCCTCAGCCGCGCCGCAGACCCGCAAGTCGCAAATTAGGAGAGCCGCTTGGAGGAGTCTAACGGCGGAAGCGGCCAGACTCGCCGGAGAGGCGACAGAACGCGCGGGAGAGGATCGAGCCAGCGCGGAGAAGCCATTCCGCAAAATCCGCTTTCATGACCTCAGGCATACCGCTGTGACCCTAATGGCGAGCGCCGGGGTGAGCGCTGCCGCTATTATGTCCATCTCGGGGCACCTATCCAAACGAATGGTCGAGCCCTACACCCACATTGGTCTGGCGGCGAAGAAGGAAGCCGGTGGCCCATCTCCCTTCGAGGATCTTCGCCCAGGAGGAGAAGCCCGAACGCGAGTTCGGCTCTCAGCTCCAATGAGCTTACGCCACAAAACCCGTACCATTCGAGCAGCGGGACTAAGCAGATTGGCCTCATCTGCTGGATTCTCATGGTGGGCGCGCAGGGGCTCGAACCCCGGACCTCCTGCGTGTGAAGCAGGCGCTCTAACCAACTGAGCTACGCGCCCAAACCTCTCTAAGTTACCACATCCACTTCATTCTTGGCGCGCCGCCAGCATCAACGAAAGTCCCAACGCACACAAAATCCACCCCACCACCGGACTCAAACTCAACCACCCCGCCCCCCCATTCGCCGGGTACGCCAGACCCTGCGACGCTAGCGTACCCATCCCCACAATCACCAAAATCAATCCCAACCCGAAATTGGACCGCATCACCCCTCCGTAAGTGAATCCCTTCACGCCGCCTCCGGCATCGAAATCCCCCGCAAGCCCAGCGCCGTCCGCAAGCCCTGCTTAATCCGCATCAATCGCACCCGTACCGACACTGGGCTAATCCCCAGCCGCGGCGCAATCTCATTGCTCGACCAACCTTCCAAATAATGCTGCTGCAACAACTCCCGATCCACCGGCGAACACATCGCCAAAATCTCACCCACCGCGCTCCCGGCGTAATCCGGCTGAATCACTGCCGAATTCTCACTCAACTCCTCGGTCGTCTTCTTCCGCCGATAGTCCACCCGCACCAAGTTCTTCGCAATCGTATTCACCCACACCCCCACCGCCCTCTGGCTCTTCAACTGCGCCCGGCACTCCCAACCCCGCGCCCATGCCGCCTGCGCAATCTCCTCCGCTAAGTCACAACGCACCCCGGTCGACAACAAAAACCTATAGGGGACCCGGTTTTCTTGGACACAAGGTTGGCTTAATGACCGAGATCCAAGGAGACTAAGAGCAATGGCAGAAGAGATGAAAGACACAATGGGTTCCGGGGCGGCGGGG
>CANNLB010000299.1 GCA_947505565.1 Acidobacteriota bacterium
TGGATGGGCATCGAAAAGGCGCAACTCATCGAAGGCCTCGCGGCTCGCGAAGAACAAATCCGTCAGTTGGCCGAAAACATGCTCCATGTCGAAGAGGCCGAACGTCGCCGCATCAGTCGGGAACTCCACGACGAAGCCGGCCAAAGCCTCCTCTGCGTCCGGCTTCAGATGGAGATGCTCGAAAGCCGCTTGCCCGACTCGCTAGCCGCTGAACGCGAAACCCTGCGGGAAACCCGAGCCGCCGTCGAAAGCACGATTATCGAAACCCGACGGCTCATCAGTGCCCTCTGCCCGGCCGTCTTGGATCAGCTCGGCCTCGGTGCGGCGATCCGCCAACTAGTACACCGATTTCGTCAGGTCAGCCCCGCTAAAATCCGGGTCCAATTGCGCAACCTGGGAGGACTCCCGAAACGCACCGAAAGCATCGTCTATCGGCTCGTGCAGGAGTGTTTTCAGAACATTACCAAGCATTCTTTCGCTGACACTGTAAACGTCTCTGTCGGAACCACCGATAGCTTATTAAGGCTAAGCGTCATCGACAATGGCATCGGCCTTAACGTTGAGGAAGCTTTTCGCAAGCAGGAATCTTTCGGTCTTTCCGGAATCCGCGAGCGAGTTACTCTCCTCGGCGGCTCCTTCAAAATCGAAAGCGCAATGGCTCCCCAGCCGGGGCTGCCCAAACGAAACACGCACAAATCCGAAGCCAAACGGCCGAGTCGCCGCCAAACCTCGGGCACGAGAATTCTGGTCGAACTGCCGATTCCTAGAGAGGCTGGGGCCGCTCTGGCAAAGAAATCCGGAACTGGACGCATGATGTGTCCGCTCCCTTCTGTCGCCAAGCACTAGCCGGGAACAGGGGCCGACTCTTGTTGAAGTAAGAGTATTGCAGTAAGAGCTGTTTGAGGAACGCCTGGACCCCACGGCTTCTAAGAACCAACTCCGGTACTACCAATACCAATAGATCGCAGTCGATCGTCGATGCCGCGCCCCCGGGCGCAAGCAACACTAGCTAGCTTGGAAAATTTAGAACAACAACGGTAAGCACTATGGCCAAGATTCGTATCATGTTAGCGGACGATCACACCCTCTTCCGCCAAGGGGTTAGAACCCTTATAGCCGCCGAATCCGATATGGAAGTCATCGGAGATGCAGCCAACGGGGGTGAGGCGGTAGAACGAGCAAACGAACTCCGACCCGACGTCGTGTTGATGGATATCGGCATGCCCGGGCTCAGTAGCTTCGAAGCGACCCGCCAAATCAAGAAAGCTCGCCCCGAAACCAAGATCCTCTTCCTCACGATGTACGACGACGAAGACTATCTAGTGGAAGGCATGGAAGTCGGTGCCGGTGGCTACGTCCTCAAAGACAGCCCTGCGCAGCAACTTATTGCAGCTGTCCGCGATGTTATGCGCGGCGGCAGCTACCTAAGCCCCCGGATGCTCTCCCAACTCGTGGACGACTTTCGGTCGCGGATCAAATCGGCCAACCGGTTACCTCGCTTCGCCACTCTCACGACCCGCGAACGCGAAGTCCTCAAAATGCTTGCCGAAGGCCAATCCGTCAAGGAAATCGCGTGCGACCTCAACTTGAGCGTCAAAACCGTCGAAGCTCACAAATTCAACCTCATGCGCAAGCTGGACATTCATAACAAAGCGCAACTCGTCCAGTACGCCATCCAGAAAAAGATCATCAAGATTCCGAATCTCGTCTAACGAGCTTCCCTCGAATTCTTCTGACGCCCATTCGGGTACTCTTGGCCGGCTTTCAATTGCAACACGGTGTTGCAATTGAAAGCCGGCTTTTTTGCTCTCGCATCCCTCCCCTCACCACTTCCTAACCGTACCGCGACCGGGCGCTTCCCAGAAAGTGACCTCTCCTCGAATAGACTCGACCCCACCAAAAACTGATTATTCCACGTGGCATGGACTAGGGCACTTCGGTACTCGCGAAGAATTAACCAGCCCTGCTCGCCAAAACTTTACCACCAACAGGCCCCGACTGCGCTTGCCTCTCCGACGAGCATGGGCTTGTGGCGCTCGGTCTGGCCGCGCGGGCAAACGTCGGTGCCGAAGCCTATTCAACGATATACGCGCCTGCCGCACGGATGAGGAAGGCCCCGCCCGTCGGCATGCCACGCGGCATGATCAGTTTGTGATCTGGTCAAGTCTATTCAAGCAGAGGTAGTCAATTTCTGGGCAGCGCTGAGGGTAGGGCGCGACCTTCCTCCTCCGCGCCGCAGGCGCGCGGAAATTCCTGATTAGGTAGCGGAGCCGACGTTTTTATCCACGCGGGCGGGCCGATCGCCACGTCGGACAGACAGTGTACTCGGGACCGGTTGGTGGTCAACCTTTGGCCAGCAGGGTGGCCTATTCTTCGCGAGTGATCAAGGCGCCGCGCCCATTTCTCCCTGTCTCGATACGCCATGATGGGGCGATGCGACCTCTGCCAAATCAGCGGTAGTGGGTCACCTTAGATGCCGACCAGGCTCAGTCCAGCCGGAGCTCCCCTGGCAATCAGCGTCCGGCGATACCCCGCATGGATCGGCTCCGCCGCGCCGAGTAGCCATCCCGTGTTGTCCTCGCGGATCTACAGAATGAAATCCAGCGGATCACAACAGCGCTGGAAACCCTTCAAAACGTGCGCGTACCGAACACTTTGGTTTGGATCCGATACACGCTCCCCGGCGTCGTGATGTACAGCGTTCCTCCGCTAAACCCGCAATTGGTCGGCCGCTCCGGCGTCGCTATCTTACCCAACGGCTCACCATGGACGTTATAGACCTCAATCCCGTCCACCGATGCCATCCACACGTTACCCGCCTCGTCGGTCTTCAAACCGTCCACCGTCAACCGAGCAAACTCCTTACCCGGTCGAAGCGAGCCATCCGCTTCAATTGCGTGAATCTTCACCCCGCCCACCTTGTAATCCGCCACATACAAATGCTGCTGGTTCGGCGACAAAGCAACACCATTCGGCCCCGCCGTCTCGGCCACCACCCGCACTTGGCCCTGCCGCGTGATCTGATAAACCCTTCCTTTCGGAAGATCCGTAAAGTAAATACTCCCGTCAATCGCGTAGACAATATCGTTCGGCCCCTGCAGGCCCGCCTCGGCCAGCACCGTAATCGAGCCATGCTTCTCCGTTCGCGTCACGCGGCCTCCCCCCTCTGCCGCCAGCAACCGTCCCTGATGATCAAACGTCAGGCCGTTCGCCCGGTTGCTGTACTCCCGGAAAACACTAAGCTCGCCCTTCTCCCACTTGTGGATCCTCGCGTTCCGGATGTCGCTAAATAGCAGATACCCACGACGGTTATACACCGGGCCCTCGGCCAACATAAACCCGGTCGCAATCTGTTGTAGCTCCTCCTGCGGGTCGATCGGCAGCGGCATCAGGATCCCTCCCCCTTGGCGTACCAACTGTTCATCGGAGCCTTGTACGCTATCTTCAAATCCGGCGTGTCCATCCGCTTGCCGTTCTGATACCCGGACTCCATCAGTCCCGCCAGGGCCCCGGTTACCAGCAGAGTCCGCTGGATATCGAGCGGCGGCTGGCCCGTATTCATCATCTGCGTAATCGCGTGAGCAAGCATCGAGAAGTTGTTCGAATTCTCAATCGGAATATAGCAAAGCGTCGCCTGCGGAGGACCGTGCAGCGGCTTCACGGCCGCGATGTACTCCGACACTCCACTCAGGGCTAGCGTCGCCGCCCGAAACCCATCCCGGTATTCGATCAGACCGAGCACCGCCGTCATCTCCTCCGGCCTCTGACCCGTCGGCCGCAACTGCCGAGTAAGTGCCACGTCGAGCAGCTCGCGACGCCAAAGCCCCTGCTGAGCGGCCTTCCAAACCTCGTCGTTCTTCAACATGCGCACCGCGCGGATGCCCGTCTCGCCCCCCCGGCGCCGCTCCACAAAAGCCTGTAGCGTTTCGAGAATGTGGAAGATCCCTCCGTCAGCCACCCAGCCCCCGCCGATCGCCAGCGCGGACTCCATCACAAGGTTCCGTGGTGGGTCGAAGTCCGGTCGGCGAAACGTCACCGGGACACTCGACCCGGCCATCAACGGAAACTTCAACTCCTGCGACCAACGGTGCATCCGCTGAGCTTTTAACCAGTCGTAGGAAAGATGCTTGTCGACGAAGACCGGGCAACTCCGGCCACTTTTCCGGAACACGTTCACGACCTGCTCGAAAAACTCGAAGCGCGGATACAACTGCTGCTGCTTTTCGTTGTTAGGGTAGTCGCCGTGCTCGCAAACAATGACGACCCCGTCAACCGCAAGTTTGCCCGTCCCCAGCGTAAGCGCCCCGGCAATGTCCTTCGCCACCGGGACCCCGTAAGCGGCCGCTAACCGCTTCCCTATGTCGGCGGGGTGGAGCTGGTCCATCCAAAGCGACGCCACCTCGAACGGCGGATCGTAATGGTCCTCACCAATCCAGTAACCCTCCAAAAAACGCGTAATGAAGTTATCAGAATGGGACCGGACATGATACGTCGACGATAGACAAGCGATGCGTTTTTTCGGCGTCTGTGCGGCCAGCGCAAGGAATTGGCGGCGGTTCATTTCTGCTTCGCGACCTCCTCATTCTGTCGCAGCACCCGCAGCAGATTGAATCCCATAATCTTCCGAATCTCCCCGTCTGAGTAGCCCAGCCCCATCAGGCCCTTCACGATATTCGGGTACTTCGAAACGTCCTCCATGCCCACCGGCGCCATCCCGGAAATCCCATCGAAATCCGAGCCCAGCCCCACATGGTCCACCCCCGCCGTCTTCGCGATATGGTCCAGGTGACGCACCAGCACCGCGACATCCACCTTCGGCATCTTTTCAAAATACTTCCGCTGGATCGCGCGCACCTTCTCCCAGTCAATCGGCTTTTGATCCGTCACGGCCTTGATCTCGGCGTCCCGCGCCGGCCGGTTGCGGAAATAAACGTCGTACGCCGCCTTATCCAGGTACCCCGCATGAAAGTTCAGGCAGATCACCCCGCCCCGTTTGGCAATGGCTTGGATCACAGAATCCGGCATGTTCCGGATGATTGGCGCAATCGCCTTCGCTGAGGAATGCGAAGCGATCACCGGCGCTCGCGAATGCTCCACCGCGTCCATC
>CANNLB010000300.1 GCA_947505565.1 Acidobacteriota bacterium
TTCGGTCCCGGCGTCGAACTCGGCTTGCGTCGCCGGCAGCATGTTGACGTGCGGATGGGCGTCTCCGACGTGGCCAAAAATGCAGTAGTGGCCCGGCATGATCCGTTCCATGTGCTCGCGGTAGAAGGCGAACATCTCAAGGTTCTTTTCCACCGGAACCGAGAAGTCGGTGCCGAGGGAGGGGAAGCCGTTGCGCTGAGAAATGGCCAGCGCCGTTTCGGGCAACGCGTGGCGGAACTTGCGGAAGCGTTCGCGGTCGAAGTCCGAGGAGCCGAACCAGCTTTCCGCTTCCATGGCGCCTGTCTGCTCGAGTCGATCGGACCATGTGTCAATGTCGCTCTCCTGCTCGATGATCTGTTCCATGATCAGAGCCGCGCGCGCCCGCTTCGGGACGTCGGGGAACCGCTGCTCGATCATGCGGAGCGCCGGGTCATCGACGTACTCCAGCATGCGCAGCCCGGCCACGGCACGCCATTGCGCTAGGGCGGCAAGCGAGGCTTCATCCGATGGAAAAAAGATGATGCCGTTGAGCAGTTCCTTGGGGTTCGGCAGCAGTTGCACCTCGGCTTCCAGCACGATGCCGAGGGTGCCCTCCGAGCCGGTGAAGAGGTCGATCCAGTCCATTCCAGGGCGAAGCGCGTAGCCCGCGGAGTGCTTCTTCGTGGGCGGTTGGGGGATCGTGGGGACATCGAAATCGATCGCATCGCCGCGCCGAACATCCATCACCCGGCCGTCGATCAGCGCCACGCGGAGCCGCTGAATCCAGCGCCCGGTGGCCCCATATTTAAAGCTCCGCGAACCGCTGGAATTGGCCGCGATCGTGCCGCCCAGGAAGGCCATCGTTTCGGTCGGATCCGGTGGATAAAACTGGTTGCTGGTCTTGGCCGCGGCGTGGAGTTCGTGTAGGGTGACGCCGGAGCCGACCGTGGCGAAGCCATCGTGGATGTCCAGCCGGCGAAACTTTTCCATCGAGATCTGCCAGCCGCCGTACGGAACTCGGCCCCCGGTCAGGCCGCTGCCCCCGCCGGCGATCGTGATGGCGATGTTGGCCTCGTTCGCCTCGGCCAGGATGGCGAGCAGTTCGGCTTCATTGGCCGGAATCAGGGTCTTTTCGGCGTGGCCCTTGGCGCCGCTAGCGTCTTCTAAATAGCTCCAACTCATGGGACTCCTATTGTATGAGAGCGAGGCGCAGCGGTGCCTCGACCAACTCTACGATGGCCTGGAGGAACCGGGCGGCAGCGAGGCCGTCGGCCACGCGATGGTCGACCGAAAGCGAGATGGGGACGGTGAGTCGGGCGACGACCTGCCCGTCAACGACCACCGGCCGCTGGGCGATACGACCGATCGCGAGAATAGCGCTCTGCGGCGGATTGAGAATCGCCTGGAAACGGTCGACCCCGAAGGTGCCGAGATTGGTCAAAGTGACGCTGCCGTCGGCGAGGTCCTCGCGGGTTGCTTTCTTCTGGCGGCAACGTTCGACGAGGGCGGCGCGGTCTGCGGCGATGTCGGCGATGGACTTTTGATCGGCGTTGCGGATCACCGGAACGAGCAGCCGGTCGTCGGCATCGACGGCCAGGCCGATGTGGATTTGGGTGCGCTGGACAATGGCGTTGTCAACCCAATGGGCGTTCAACCGGGGGTGCTGTTTAAGGGCGACGGCGACGGCCTTGATGAGGATGTCGTTGTAGGAAACTCGCTTTGGGAGCAGAGGGAGGAGTGCGTTGCGCAGGCTGGCGAGGGCGGTCGCGTCGGCGTCGGCGTGGAGATAGAAGTGGGGCGCGCGGAAGGCTTCTTCCATGAGCTTGGCGGCCGGCCTTACGACTTTTAGGACGTCGGCCTCGATGATGCGGGTGGCTCCTTCGCGAGGGGTGACGGTGGCGATGTCGATGCCGAGCGCTAGGGCGGTGGCGCGGGCGCGGGGACTGGCTTCGTTGCCCTGGAGAAGGTGGCCGAGGAGCTGGCCGACAACGACGGTGGCACCGGCGACGGGGGCGTCGTCCGGGATGTGAAGGGTTCCGGCGTCGAGCGCTTCGACGTCCATGGTGACCTTGTCGCTCTCGAGCGAATAGATGGGCTGGCCGACGGTGACTGGGGAGCCGCTGGGCACGAGCCAGCCAGCGAAGGTGCCTTCTTCCATGGACCAGCCGAGACGGGGAACGGTGATATCGATAGGCATATTATTCGTGGGCCAGCCTTCTGATGCCGGCGACAATCTGGTCCAGCGCCGGAATGACGGCTGCTTCCAGCGTCGGGCTATAAGGCGTCGGCGCGAAGGCCCCGTTGATCCGGCGGATCGGCGCGTCAAGAAAGTCGAAGCCCTGGTCGGCAATCTGAGCGGCGATTTCCGCGCCGAGGCTGCACGGGGCGAATGCCTCGTCGACGATGAGCAGTCGGCCAGTTTTGCGGACCGATTTCAGGATCGTCGCCGTGTCGAGCGGCGAGACCGTTCGGGGGTCGATCACTTCGACCGAGATGCCTTCGGTCGCCAGTTGACCGGCCGCGGCGAGCGCCCTTTGCGCCATCAGCGCGATGCCGACAACCGTGATTTGGCTGCCCTCCCGCAGGATCCGCGCCTTGCCGAACTCGATCTCATAAGCCTCGGTAGGGACCGGGCCCTTCACGGCCATCAGTTCGCGCGGTTCCAGAAACAGCACCGGATCGTCCGAGCGGAGCGCGTGAAGGAACAGGCCCTTGGCGTCGTATGGCGTCGAGGGAATGACGACGCGCAGGCCGGGAATATGGCTGTAGATCGAGTGATAGCTGCCGGAGTGATGCGTCGCCGCGGCGTGCCCGATGCCGATGCAACCGCGCAGAAGCACGGGCATTTTCAGCCGACCGCTGCTCATGTACTGCATCTTCGCGATCTGGTTGACGAGCTCGCCGAAAGCGTCATTGATGAAGTCGATGAACATAAAGTCGATCACCGGACGGGCCCCCGTCATCGCCGCGCCGCAGGCCATGCCGACGAAGCCGCGTTCGGCGATGGGCGTATCGCGAAGCCGTTGCGCTCCGTACTTGGCGTACAGCCCGACGGTGGTTCCGAAGTTGCCTCCGCGGATCCCGATGCCTTCACCGAAGACGAAGATGTTGGGGTTGGCCGCCATTTCCTGATCGAGCGCTTCGAGGGTGGCCGCCGCGAACGAGAGTTCTCGCGTGGCGCTAACGCCGGGCTCGACGACGGAGCGGACGGGGGAGTAGACGTGCGTGGTGGCCGCGCCGGGCGAGGGCCAGGGAGCCTGCTCGGCGGCTGCGCTGACCTGACTCACGTGGGTCTGAATCTCGGCATCGATCGCGTCGAGTTCCGCTTCGGTCGCCTCGCCGGCTGCGAGCAGAGTTGCCCGCAGCCGCTTGATCGGGCAGCGTTCCCGCCACGCCGCGACGTCTTCCCGCGTTCGATATGTATAGTCGCCCATGCCCTCCGAATGCGGGCGCGTGCGGTAGGTCTTGCACTCGAGCAGCGTCGGCCCAGCGCCGGAGCGCGCGCGAGCCACGGCCTCTTGCGCGGCCTGGCTGATCGCGACGACGTCATTGCCATCCAGCTGGAGGCCGGGGAGTCCATAGGCCGCCGCGCGTGAGGCCACGTCGGGGTTCCCCGCCGCGTCCGAGAATGGAACCTCGGTCGCGAACTGGTTGTTCTCGCAAACGAACAGCACGGGCAGCTTCCAGATGGCGGCCATATTAAGGCCTTCGTGGAAGGCCCCGTTGTTGGTGGCCCCATCGCCGAAGAAAGCGACGGCCACTTGCTCGGTTTTGCGAAGCGAGAAGCTATACCCAGCGCCGGCGGCTTGCAGGATCGACGGGCCGACGATGCCGCTCGTGCCCATCATGCCGATCTCGGGCGAGAACAGGTGCATCGAGCCGCCGCGCCCGCGGGAGCAGCCGGTCTCGCGGCCGAACAACTCGGCAAACAGTTCGCCAGGGGGCATGCCTTTGGCGAGCGCATGGCCATGACCGCGGTGCGTGCTGAAGATGGCATCGTCCCCGTTGAGATGGGCGCAGACACCGGTGGCAATCGCCTCCTGCCCGACGTAGGTGTGGCACGCTCCGTGCACAAGCCCGCGCGCATGGCAGCGCGCGAGTTGCTCTTCGCTCGAGCGAATCAGTTGCATCGTGCGGTAGAGCGACACGCTCATCGGGGACTCCGCAGAGAGCCGCCGGCGTTCATTGCCAGATTGCCACCGTCCATGGGGATGATCGCACCGGTGATCCACCTCGACGCGTCCGAGGCGAGCAGCACGGCCAAGCCTTGGACATCGGTGGGGTGGCCGAAACGGCCGGTGGGGATGCCGCTCAGAAACTTTTCGGAGAGCCCCGGCGTCGTGGCAATCCGTTCTTCCAAGGTCGGGTTCAGCACCTGTGCCGGAAGGATCGCGTTAACACGAACGCCAGCCGACGACCACTCGGTGCTGAGTTCGCGGGTCATCTGGATGACGGCCGCCATCGCCATGCTGTAGGCGACGTGGCCCCGCCCCAGAGCGGTGACGCCGGCGATCGAGCCGATGTTGACGATGCTGCCTCCGCCGGCGGCGAGCATCCGCCGACCCGCTTCCTGGCATGCGCAGAACCGACCCAGCACGAGGTTACGCCAGACCTGTTCCACATCTTCGAGAGAGATGTTTTCCGGAGCGCCGAGGACCGCTTCTCCAGCGACGTTGCCGAGGAAATCGATTCGGCCGAACTCGCCATCCAGGGTGCGGAATAGCTCGCGGACCTGCGCCGGATCGGAGATGTCGTGGACGGCGGCGACCGCGCGGCGGCCAAGTCGGGCGACCTCTTCGGCAGTACGCCGCACGCCCGTTTCGTTGCGGTCAACCAGCAGCAGCTGGGCTCCGGCTTCGGCCAGCGCGATCGCCATCGCGCGCCCGATGCCTTGTGCGGCACCCGTGACGACGGCAACCTTATCGGTGAGATCAAACAGGGCAGGGAACATGGATAGGAACGATTATTCTATCCAGAACGATCGTTCCGTGGGGGACCCGCGCCGCTATTCCCCCGCCGCTTCCATGAAATAGTAGGCGATCATATGGCACGTCATCATGTGCACGTCTTCGATGCGGCCCATATGTGGATTAGGGACGTGGATATTCAGCTGAGCCAGTTCGGCCA
>CANNLB010000301.1 GCA_947505565.1 Acidobacteriota bacterium
GGAAAACCAACTTCAGGTTTTCCCTCCCTTCCCACCGCCCTTGGAAATCGCGTTTAGGCCCGATTTCCACATTTCCACCGTCGCGCCGACGATTCGGCGACGACACGCTAAACTCCGAACAAGCCCGCCCCGCAGTCCATGCTTCCTTCATCGACCCGAAAGCCCCTCCGACTCAGCGCTTTTTCGCTACAAACACCAAACAGCGAGGAGGCGTATTGCACAGTGCCGAGTAACTTAGGCAGTCCCATTCCATAAAGCTGATCGCCCGTAAAAAGCGGACGCTTCGTCCCTCGCTGCCTGCCCCGGTCGTGAATACCCCGCTTCGCGCACAGAACGTCATGCACGGCGCGCTCGCCCGGTGCCAAACAGGGGGGAAGGAGGGCGATCGAAGGGCGAAACGCTTCCGCAAATACTGATTACCACCCGCCCCCGCGCTGCTTCCGGTGCGCGGGACGCTAAAGCTCTGCTTGCTGTGCATAATTTAGGTTGCACCTTACCACTTCTCACATCTCTGCAACATCCACTATTCTAAGAAGCATTACCAAATCAATTCGTTCTCGGAGCAAAAACCGAAGAATCGGTTTCGCGGAGGGTTCTCACAAATGAAAGTCATCGTAGGCATCACCGGAGCCAGCGGCACCGTCTTGGGTTTTCGTCTGCTCGAAAAACTACGCCAAGCAGAAGGAGTCGAAACCCACTTGGTCATGACCCGCTCGGCCGAACGGACCGCCTGGCTCGAAATGGGGCTCCGCTTGGCCGCCTTTCGCGATCTCGCCCACCACTCCCACCCCATCGAAGAAATCGGCGCCAGCCTCGCCAGTGGCAGCTTCCAAACCCACGGCATGGTCGTCGCCCCGTGCTCCATTCACTCCATGTCCGCCATCGCCCACGGCATCACCGACAACCTGCTGATTCGCGCCGCCGACGTTGTACTCAAAGAGCGGCGCAGGCTCGTCCTCATGGTCCGCGAAATGCCATTTCATCTCGGCCACCTCCGCACCATGACCGCCCTAGCTGAAATGGGTGCCGTCATCGCCCCGCCAATCCCCGGATTCTATGGCAATCCCCAAACCGCCATGGATTTAGTAGATCATTGTGTGGACCGGGTCATTGATTTACTCGGCATTCCAAATCCAGGAGCCAAACGTTGGGACGGAAGCACCAGTCGATAGAAAAGCCCGTCAGGGCTGCATTTCAGGGCGAGCGCGGCGCCTTCAGCGAGGAAGCCGCCAAACTGCTCCTCGGCCCCAATGTCGAGGTCGTTCCCTGCCCTAGCTTTCAACTCGTCTTCGAACGCCTCGCCGCCGGCGAAGTCGACCACGCCGTCGTCCCGATCGAAAACACCCTCCACGGTTCAATCCACGAAAACTACGATCATCTCCTCAATTTCCACCTGCCTATCATCGGCGAGGTCAATCTGCGCATCGTTCATAACTTAATTGCCGCGCCGGAAATGACGTACGCCAAAGTGCGCTCCGTCTACTCCCATCCGGTCGCCCTCAATCAGTGCCTAAGGTTCTTCGCTGACCGCCCCCTTATTCAGCGTGAAATTCACTACGACACCGCCGGCAGCGTCAAAATGCTGATGGAAACGCGCCAACCCGCCGCCGCAGCCATCGCCTCCTCCTTGGCCGCCCAATTCTACGGCGCTAAAATCCTCAAACGATCCATCGAAGACGATCGTCGGAACTTCACCCGCTTCTTCCTCCTTGCCGGACCCGGACATTCCGCGCCACCCACCGTCGCCAAAGAATGGAAAACTTCCATCGCCTTCACCATCCGTAACGTTCCCGGTGCCCTTTTTCGAGCCATGTCCGCCTTTGCTTTACGCGATATCAGCCTCACCAAAATTGAATCCCGCCCACTCCGCGGCAAACCGTGGGAATATTTGTTCTACGTAGACTTTTTGGGCCGAACCGATAACCCGGCCTCCCAACGTGCCCTCGATCATCTGCAGGAGTTTACCGACGATTTCCACCTGCTGGGCAGCTATCCCAAAAGCGCGTAATCGACTCTGGAGAGAATCTCGATGAATCAACCCGTTGAGGACTGCATTATCATCGGCGCGGGGCTGTCAGGCCTCGCCGCCGCAAAATCCTTGGACGAGGCCGGACTCAGCGTCCTGCTTCTCGATAAAGGCCGTCGACCGGGCGGTCGTATGGCCTCACGTGAATTCGAAGGCGCCATGTTCGATTACGGGGCACAATTTTTCTCCGCCCGCGACACGGACTTCCGTAGCCTCATCCATAGCTTCCTCGGCGCCGCCTTGGTCACCCCATGGTTCGAACGACCCGGAGAAACCCGTTACTGTTCCCCTCTCGGAATGAATGCAATTCCGGAGTTTCTCTCTCGCTCCCTCCGGCTTGTCTGCGGCGTCACCGTCAGCGTCGTCCGACACGACGGAAAAATATGGCGCGTCATTGCGCAGGACGGCACCGTCTACTCGAGCAAAGCCTTAATCGTCACAGCCCCCCTTCCCCAAACCCTTGAGCTGGTGGACATCCCAGCCGATGTTCGGGCCGCGCTAACTGCGATCGAGTACCACCGCTGCATCGCCATTCTCGCCGTCCTCGACGGACCCTCCGCCATCCCCAAACCAGGCTACCTCCGCCTATCCCAACCGCCGCTGCAAACCCTCGCCGACAATCGGCAAAAGGGGATGGAGAGTGAGGCAGTGGGGGTCACCATTCTCGCCGACGCCGGCTTTAGTCTCCAGCATTGGGATACGCCAAGAGAAGAAGCGGCACCGTTACTACTGGCCGCCGCCGCCCCTTACCTGGGCTCCAACGTCTCCCATTGGCGCTACCACCGTTGGCGCTATAGCAATCCGGTCCAGATCTATCCCGAGCGCTTCTACGGGCTAGACCAAACACCCCCGCTCGCCCTCGCCGGCGACGCCTTCGGCGGTCCTCGCGTCGAAGGCGCTTTTCTCTCCGGTCACGCCGCCGCCAACTGGTTACTGACGAAGTAACTTACTCAATCACGGCCAGACTGGCCACCGTTCGCGGTCCCATCCGGAGTTCGTTCACCATCACCCCGGCCGGGTCAACCTCCAGCAATCGTCGCCCCGTGTAGTCACTGATCAGCAGATTTCCGTTCGCGAATTGTGCCAAGCCCGAAGCCCAACCCATCTTGATGTCGCTCTTTGCTCCCCCTATTGCCCGCACCACCCCGCCCTGCGGATTTACAATCAACACTTCGCCCGGATCGGACAAACTCAGCAACGTGTTCCCATCCGCCAACCGCAACGCCTGGTAGAGCCGACGCTTATCCCCGTCCTTGGCCTGCCATTCCCAAACAATCTTGCCCTCTTTGCTCACCTCGATCACTTTGGCTACCGCCTCCACACAAATCAGCGTCGTCCCGGCCGCCGTCCGCCGCACGTTTCGCATCCGCATGTTCGCTAAGTCCTCGGACTGGTAGTTCCAAACCCGATTACCGCCGCGGTCCACCTCAATCACCCGGCCCGCCTTAGCATCGCCAATCACCGTATTCCCATTCGGCAGCCGCTGCGCCGCCAATGGATGCTCCAATCCCTGGCAACACTCCCAAACCCGCTTGCCAAACGCGTCCACTTCATAAACTCTCTTTTCCGGAGCAAACGTGTATAAAAGGTGCCCCCCGGGCAGCGGTTGAGCATCATGTCCCCGGCCATTGGGCACCCGCAGGTACTCCTTCCCGCTCGGCCAATCCATCACCACCACCTCGCCTTTCGTGCCATGGTCGGAGATCAGAATCCGCCGCTGCGGCGCCGGCTTCAAATACTTATCGAACCATGCAAACAAGTGCTTTTCCGCCCGCTCGGCGTCCTCACCTTTGAACCCGTGGCCGGCATCCTGCAGGGTGACCAACTCGTGCGTCGCCCCGGCTGCCTTCATCCGTTGATCGAGCCACTGGCTCTGCTCGTAGGCCACATAGGCGTCCTTCGTTCCATGAACCGTCAACGTCGGAGCCGCCAGAGGATTCACATAATAAAGCGGACTCGCCACCAGATGCTGCTTCCGGTTGTGCGCCAAATCGTTGCCGATCCATTGCGGCAGCACGTCCTTAGCATCCACACTAGCGTCGTAGGACTTCGTAAAATCGGTCGGTCCATAAAAGTTAACAACCGCCTGCACCTGGCTCGACTGGTCGAGGTTCGGCCCCGACCCGTCAAAGGCGTTCATCTGACCCGTCAACCCCAACATCAGGACCAAATGCCCGCCCGCCGAACCGCCCGTAGTCCCGATATGATCAGGGTCCAAATTGTACTTCCGCGCGTTGGCCCGCAAAAAGCGCACCGCCGCCTTGGCGTCTTCTACCGGCGCCGGAAACTGATGCCGCGGCGAGAGCCGATAAGATGCCGTGGCCGCCACGTAACCCTGCTGGGCCAGCTTGATGCACAGCTTGTGATAACTGGCCCGCGATCCGGCCCGAAAACCGCCCCCGTGAATGGCCAGCACCGCCGGATGGGGGCCTCCCGTTTTCGGCCGAAAGATATCCATGGCCACCCGTTCTCCGACGCGGGAATACTCCACATCGAAATCAAGGGCCACATCGTCGGGTACCGCCGGGGCCACCGGCTTAGGGGGCTGCGCCAAGGCAGCCGTCGCGAGAAGAAGAAGGAGTGCAAACCGCATGAGTTCGCACAATATCACAAGCTGGCGTTTCGTTCCTTATCCAGCAACGCCTGCTTCCGGTCCAGCCCCCAACGGTAGCCGCCCAGCTCCCCCGTCCCGCGGATCACCCGATGGCAGGGAATCACCAGGGCCACCCGGTTCGTGGCACACGCCCGCGCCACCGCCCGCGCCGCCGTCGGCTGACCAATCCCCCGGGCCACCTGCTGATAGCTCTGCGCCTCTCCGCTCGGAATGCGCAACAAATACCGCCACACGCGACTCTGGAACGCGGTCCCTGCCACGTCCAACGGCAGCGCGCCGATCGGCGCTCCACTGCGCAAATACCCTTCCAGCGCGTCCCGCCAAGCGAATAATTCCGGCGGCCATTCCGCACCGCGAGCCTGAATCTCGGCCTGCGGATACTCCCGCCGCAACTGTTCCGGAGTGCCATCAAACTGTAAATAGCACAGGCCCCGATCGGTCGCCCCCAGCAGCAGCGG
>CANNLB010000302.1 GCA_947505565.1 Acidobacteriota bacterium
GATGACGAAGAGGATGTTCGGGCGACGCGGGGGCTGCGCCGAACTGAGTGTGGCGCTGGCCACGGCACTGAGAAATTCCCTACGACGCATTGGAAGAAGCTCCTCAGTCCACGATAAACAATTTCGCCCCACCGTCGGACTGGCTTCGGTGCGCCCCCACTCCGTCCCCTACCTGATAGCTCATTCCCGCGCGCAGGACCTCGCGGCGCCCGTCGTTCAACTCGGTCAGCAGCTCTCCTTCCAGGCACAAAATCACGTGGCCCTTTTCGCACCAGTGGTCAGCCGCGTAGCCGGGCGAATACTCGACGATCCTGACGCGAATATCACCGAAATGCCGGGTGCGCCAAAGTGCTTCGCCAGTCTTGCCCGCGTGCACAGTCGGCTCCACCGCATCCCAATCGGTCGTCTCGAAGGCAAATCTTGGAATCTTCATTTTCGTGTTCTCAATCGCGAAACAGGGCCATCAAGGCGTCGGCAAACAGCCGCATCCCGCGGCCGTTCGGATGGTTGATGGCATTCACCATCAACGTATTGTAAGGGACCCCCTGGCGCCAGAGCCGCCCGTAGCGCAGGGACGCATCCGCCAAGCCCACGTCGTGCTTGGCCGCAAACTGCCGCAAGCCGGCCACGTACGGCCGGGGGTCCTCATCAATCTCTCGCTCCCGCGTCAACCCCATCCAATCCGGCCGCACGTAATGCGGCGTCAAAATAATCCACTCCGCGCCGATTTCTTTGAAGTCCGCCAAGAGCCGGGTATACCGCTCTTCGACCTGGGCCGGCTCCAGCCGGGCGTCATTGACGAACTCCGAAACAATCAAGTCCGGCTTCACCCCGAGTACCGTCTCGCGATAGTGGTGCACGCTCCCGGGGGGCTCGGCCAGATAGCTTGCCGTGTTCCGCCCGCCCCACGCCTGGGTCAACAGCTCGATCCGAGCCCGGGGAAATTGCCTCCGCAATCGCGTCACAAATTGGGTTTGCCACCGGTCGGTTTCCGGCAGGTAGCCCCCGTCGGTAACGCTGTCGCCCCAGGCCAAGATCCGCAGCGGTTGCCCGCTCCGCAGCCGTTTCACCAGCCGGTCGACAGTAGCGTTGGCCACGCGGGGCGACTCCGGGTAAGCCGCCTCCAATACCGGGAACAGATGTTCCGGAGCGAGCTTTGCGATGAACCCAGACAGGTAGATATTGCCCCAATGGCGCTCTCCGGCGTTCACCCCGGGCACCGCTGGCGCGGCGGCCTGCGGCTCCCCTTCCCGGATTACAATCTGCCCGGAAGCGTTCTGTACCACCGCATCGAGCCGCAACTGGGCATGCCGATAGCTCGCAAACACTTCCTGCTCAGGCCCGATCCGGCTGTCGGTGAGTCGTCCAAAGGTTCCCCACTCCAGGTCGATTTCATAGTCCACGCCTCGAATGAACACCGGAGCGTTTCCCCCCGGCCCCGCCCGCAAATGAAAGCTCTCCGGATCCAGCAACCCTGGGCTCGTGGTTTCCTGCGCGCGCACGCCCTTGATCCGCATCCCCCTCACCCAGCCGCCCACCTTCGGATTGAACATCGGGATCGAGGCATACCGCTCGCCGGCCACATCGATGTTCACGGGCGGCTTGACCCGCACCGTATGGCCACCCACCCGAACATCCCAGTCGCCCACAATCACGAACTCCTGGCCAAAGGCCAAGACGGGGCCAAACAGGCCGATCAAACAACGCAGTGACATCTCCAAAGTGTAATATCATCGACAATGTTCCTCATGCGCCTCGTTGCCCCCCTACTCCTTCTCGCCGCCTGCACTCTGCAGGCACAAAACGCCGCCCGCCCCGGCCGCTTCCACGTCGAGCATCCTACTCTGCTGAACCTCGGCTTCGAGTGGCTGCTGGAGGGCGACGCCAATCGCAACGCGACGGTCGAAGTTCGTTTTCGCAAAGTCGGCACTGCCGCGTGGCGGCCTGGCCTTCCGCTGCTTCGTATCGGCGGCGAACGGGTCTTCCGCGACCGCGAACTGATGAACTATGTTGTCCCGCATGGCTTCGCAGGAAGCATCTTCAACCTGGAACCGGCCACGAGCTACGAGTGCGAGTTCTCGCTTTCTGACCCTGACGGCGTTACCGGTCAAGCCATCCAGCGCGTCACGGTATCGACGCGCGCCGAGCCGAAGCCTTATGTCGGTGGCAAGGTCCTTCACGTCTACCCCGCCGACCACGAAGGTCCGAAGCAGGAACCCAGTTTCATCGGCCTGAAGGCCGCTTACTACGGAGAGGGCCGCGGCGATTGGACCGCCGTCCGGATGAAGAAGGTGCAGCCCGGCGACACGATTCTCGTCCACGCCGGCCTCTACCGCCCCGAGCGGCTCAACTATGTTGACCCTCTCAGCGCGCCGTTCACCGGCTCGTGGTCGCTGTCGCTGAAGGGCACCGCGGAAAAGCCGATCACGATTAAGGGCGCGGGCGACGGCGAAGCCATCTTCGACGGCGCGGGCAATGCTCGGCTGTTCGAGGTGATGGCCACGCAGCATCACATCTTCGAAGGGCTCACGTTCCGCAATACCGAAGTTGCGATCTTCGCGGGGGAAAAGGAGGTGATGGGTGCCGTCGCACTCACCGTTCGCAACTGCAGATTCGAAGATATCGGGGTCGGCGTCTGGACCGAAAACGCGGACTCCCGGGACTTCTTTATCTCCGATAATCTCTTCCTGGGTCGCGAAGACCAGATGCGCCTGATCGGCTGGAATCAAGCCGGTTCCCGCGCGGCCGGCATCTATCCTTCGCATCAGCTCCGCAGCTTTTTCGCGATTAAGGTTTACGGTCCTGGCCACATCATCGCGCACAACGCGATCGCCTATTTCCACGACGCGATATGCATCTCTACTTATGGTCCGCCTGACGCCGACCCGGAACGGCGCGCTTCCTCGATCGACATCTATAACAACGACATCCACCTTTCGAACGACGATTTTATTGAATCCGACGGCGGGGCGCATAATATCCGCGTCTTCCAGAACCGCGGTGTCAACGCCGCTCACAACGGATACAGCGCGCAGCCGATGTTCGGCGGGCCGGTCTATTTCATCCGCAATATTCTCTATCATGTCCCCGCTGGCGGCGCCTTCAAGTTCAGCGCCGCACCGGCGGGAATCCTGGCGTATCACAACACTCTCATCGGTGAGCAGACGGCTCGCGAACCTTACGCCAATACGCATTTCCGTAATAACTTATTTATGGGCAAGGACACGCCGGACCGCGGCGTGATGACGTGGGCCAACGGTTCGGCCAGTTATAGCTCCGATTACAATGGCTTCCGACCCAATCGCAACGTCGCCAAGCAGTACAACTGGCTTGCTCCCGGCGCCGCGTTCAGCAGCTACGCTACTTTCGGAGAGTTTCAAAAGGCGACCGGGCAGGAGGCGCACGGCGTCGAAGTCGACTTCGACATCTTCGAAAATCTCGCACCGGCCGACCCCGCCCGCCGCTATCATGTCTACCATTCGATGGACTTGAACTTCCAACTCAAGGCCGCTTCGAAGGCGATCGACGCGGGCCAAGTGCTGCCGACGATCAACGACGGGTTCACGGGTAAAGGGCCGGACCTCGGGGCCCTGGAATACGGCCGGAAGGATCCGCACTATGGCCCGCGTTGGATCACGTGGAAGCCATTTTACCGCTAGCCCGCGGAGAGCAATTGTGCGATGGTGCGCTTTTGCTATGGTGTCATCGTGCGAACAACCATGGATATCTCCGACGAGGCATATTACATGGCCAAAACAGTCGCTCACGAGCAAAAAAGGAGTCTAGTCAGCATCGTCAGCGAACTCATCATCGGCGAAAAAAAGACGCGAGAGCCTGGCGATGACGCCATTGGCCAGGAACTCGGCTTCCCCACGTTCCGCTGTATTCGCCGCGTAACATCTTTGGATGTCGAGGTCCTTGAGAATGAGTAGCAGCGTTTGCCTGCTGGACGCGAACATCCTCATCGCCTTAGCAACCCCAGACCACACAGCCCACGCTCGTGCCGCCCGCTGGTTTAGTTCGACACCCCCTTTTGCGACTTGTCCAACTACGCAGGGTGCCTTGGTTCGTTTTCATTTACGCTTGGCGGTGGAGCCGTCCATGGCCAAGGCAAAGCAGTTACTCACCAGAATCTCCGCCCTCCCCACCCATGAGTTCTGAAACGACGATCTGGACTATCGTCTCGTCCCCGACAAAGGTATCATTGGCCACAAACAAGTCACCGACGCCTATCTGGTTGCTCTCGCCGCTATCCACCCTCACGCCGTCCTGGTCTTGCTGATTGCACCGCTTTCATTTCATTGCTTCAGGTGAAGAAATGCTAAAGCCTGCCTTCCTCGGAAAAATGGAGCTCATGGTTCCCCTCGCCGTCGTCCGGCTTGGCGACTATGCCTGCGGCGTTCCGATCTCCAAGCCGGACGGGATGTTGCGCTGGGCAGCGTCTCTGCGGCGCTCGAACGCCTCGAAGAGAAATCGCTGGTCTCGTCCGCCGTCGGCACTCGCGAAGAATTGACCAGCCCTGCTCGCCAAAACTTTACCACCAACCGGCCCCGACTGCGCTGCCTCTCCGACGAGCATGGGCTTGTGGCACTCGGTCTGACCGCGCGGGCAAAACGTCGGTGCTAAACCTATTCAACGATATACGCGCCTGCGGCATGATCAGTTTGTGATCTGGTCCAGTCTATTCGAGCAGAGGTGGTCAATTTCTGGGAGGCGCCGAGGCCTCCGCCGTCGGCGACCCCACCCCGGAACGTGGCGGCTGCACCAAACGCTACTTCACCCCCACGCTCGAAGGACAAAAACCATGAACCGCTCTCTGGCTTCTCCACCGTTCTGGCGCTCACGAAGCCCTCGCCGGCACTCTTCTCCCCCTTTCTTTCGATCTTCCGACGTTCCCACTCAAGAATTGGATCTTCTGGTGGAGCCTACCCTGACCCTGGTCATTGCTTGTCTTGTCTTGGCTCGGCTTGGCTTGGCTTGGCTCGCCTCGCCTTACTTCTAATCCTCTACCTGGGTGGCTTCCTCCTTTCTGCCCCGCTGCGACCAAGCCTCATCCTCAGCGGTGTGTTCGGCGTCCTCCCCGCCTCCGCCT
>CANNLB010000303.1 GCA_947505565.1 Acidobacteriota bacterium
GTTGGTCGATGTGTTCCTGGAAGCGCACTCGGTCGCGCCCGCGCAGATTGTCCTCGATCTGGATTCGACCGATCTGCCGTTGTATGACCCTCAGGAGCAGCGGTTCTTTCATGGCTATTACGACGAATATTGCTATGTTCCGCTCTACATGCCTGCGGGTGAAAACTTACTCTGCGCCCGGTTGCGGCCGTGTAATCAAAACGGCCCGACCGGTTGTGTAGGGAAAGCGCGAGCGACTGTCGAGCGGATGAGGCAAGCGTGGCCGACGGCGCGGATTATCGTGCGGGGTGACTAGGATTTCTGTCGTGACGAGTTACTCAGTTGATGTGAAAGCCAGGCGGTGTCCGTGGGTTATGTGGCGGGAGTGGCGCGTAACTCACGGCTGGAAACAACGCTGGTTCCGTGGATGGAACAGGCGCGTGCCATCCGGGCGATTACAGAAAAGCCGGGACGAGCTTTTGCGCCTCCTCGCTGTTTGGTGTGGGTAAGGCCGGATAGAGCGGAGCGGCAGTGTTCGACGGTTTGAGTTGCGGGGCCGGCTGGAATCTAGGGAGCTCGGAGTGTGCGGTGTTCCTGTTCGGGATTGAACAGGGAAGCGGCAGCATCGCCGTCGCGGCGGTGGGAATGTGGAAATCGGGCCTTTGGGCGATTTCCAAGGACGGTGGGAAGAGAGTGAAAACCTGGTTTTGGTTTTTCTCGCTTTCTGCCGCCCGTCATTTCCACGGCCGACTTCGGGGCCAAGTACGCTGACTCGCCCCTCGCTGGCCAATTTTGACCGGCGATTCTACCCACGGCAAACAGCGAAGAACCGCTTTTGCGGAATTGCGGTAGCAGACGTTGACGGGAAGCAGCAGCCGCGAGCGGCGCGTGGTCGGCAAGGCCGAAGCGTTATGCGGGAAGGAGAATCCGCGGTATGTGGTGAGCTCGTTGCCGGAGAAGGAGTGGGACGCGCGGGCTCTGTACGAGGATTTGTATTGTGCGCGAGGGGAAATGGAGAATCGGATCAAAGAGCAGCTGTCGCTGTTTGCGGACCGGGGGAGCGCGGAAACGAGGGGTGCCAATCAGTTACGGGTGTACTTGGCGGGGATGGCGTATGTGTTGATCAGCGCGATGCGGCGGATCGGATTGGCGGGGACAGAGATGGCGCGGTCGCAGGCGGTGACGGTTCGTTCTCGGCTGCTGAAGATTGGTGCGCAAGTGAAGATTACGGTGCGGCGGGTGTGGGTGCATTTATCAGAGGCGTTCCCCTTGCAGGCGGTGTTTTGGCATGCGGGGGCTCGACCGCGCTACTGAAGGGCGGCCGGAGGGGATCCGGCGGGCGGAGCCTTGCCTGAAAGGGGGGCATTGGCGAGCGATTAGAGCCCCGCCACGAGGTTTCCGGGCCGCCGAAGCGACTTCCGTTCGCCCAGACGAGAGAGCGCTCTCCGTTTTCGGGCAAAAGTGGCCCAATTGCCACTTTTGCGGTAAAGCTGAGTGCTGGTGAGAAATGGCGGCTAGGCTTTGCGTTTGTGGTTTTGGGCGGCTTTGTACATGGCGTTCATACTGCCGAGGAGATAGGACAAGCCGACACTGGGACGATACTGGCCAGGGGCGGGTTCGGCACCGGCGACGACCCCGAGGGCAGGGATGTGATCCGGGATCACGATGCCGTCGAAGTCGACGTCGACGAGAGCTTGCATGATCTTGCTCATGTCGTAGTAGCCATCGTCGATTAACGTTTCCGTGAAGTGGGGCAGCGGGGCGCTGACGTTGCGGAAGTGGATTTTGAAAAGCTTCTTTTTGCTGGCGAAGTGCTTGATGGCTTCGACGGGATCCTTGCCGGTGGAAGAGCCGCCTTCGAGCCAGGAGCCGACGCAGAAGCAGACGCCGATGTTGGGGCTGTTGGCGATTTCGATCGCCTTCTTGTAGCCTTCGAAGTTGCTGAAGATGCAGCGGGGGACGCCGGCGAGCATGCGCTTGGGCGGGTCGTCCGGGTGGATGCCGATACGGACGCCGGCTTGTTCGGCGACGGGGACCACCTTCTTGATGAAGTAGGTGTAGTTTTCCCAGATCTCCTGCTCGGTGTAAACGCGACCGTGGGAAAGGGGTTCGCTGTACGTTTTGCCGGCCCAGTTCCCTTTCCAGTTGGGGCTGGTGGAATCGCCGTCGCGGGCGCTGTAGCCGCGGGGGCTCGTGATGCGGCCGCTGGACCAAATGCCGTTGCCCATGTGGGCGTAGGTGGAGTATGGGACGCCGGCTTTGCCGAGGTAGCGGATGTAGTTTAGGTATTCTTCGATGCGCTGGTCGCGGCCGGGGAGGTTGAGGGTGACCTCGGGCATGTTGTGGAGGCTGCCGCTGGGGCCGGCTCCGCTGCCGATGTTGTAGACCTTGAAGCCGGCGGCTTCCCAAAGTTTTCGTTGGGCAATGAAGTCTTCGCCGGTGGCGGCTTTGGGGTTGACGGCGAGGCTGAGCCAGGTGACGCCAAGCTCCTTGAGGAAGTGCATGTGCTCCGGGGTGGGTTGGCCGGCGCTGACGCCGATCTTGAGTCCCGGAGGGATAGGGATGAGGGGAGCGGCGGTGGCGGTGGCGGGGGCGGCCGCGGCGACGGCTCCGGCGAAGGCGGCTTTGGCGAATTGTCGGCGGTCGGGTGAGATTTCCATGGATGGGTCCTGTGTGTGGAGCGGTGCCCTACATGCTACTAGAAGTCGGGGTGCGATGGAAGGGGAGGAGCTGCAGCATGATTTGTGATGCCAGAATGATGCTTTAGGAGTAACTGCAATGATTGATGTAGTTCAGGATATTCATTCGATGACTGCCTTCAAGCGCAATTCGACAGGCCTGCTTAAGAACATGCGCAAATCAGGCAGGCCGCTTGTCTTGACGGTTAACGGGAAGGCAGAAGCGGTTGTGCTTGACGCCGCATCCTATCGCGATGTCGCGGCATATCTTGACTCGGTGTCCCGAATCCGCCTCGGTTTGGAGCAAGCCAGAAAGGGAATGGGCCTTTCTGTGGATGAGGCATTTGTGGACCTCGAGAGTGAGGCATAACCGCGGCGGCGATGAAGTATCGAATAATTGTTTCGCCGGCAGCACTCGAAGATTTACGAACGGCGAACCGATATTTACGGACTCAAGGCTCTCCGCAAGTCGCGCGGGTTTGGCTGACTGGCCTTCAGAAGAAAATCAGGTCATTAGGAAACCATCCGGAGCGTGCTCCCGTGGCACCCGAGTCTCAGGCGCTCGAAGAGCCGATTTTAGAGTTGTTTTACGGCGGCGGCAATCGGGGGGTTACCGGATACTGTTTGCGATCTCCGGCAACTCGGTTTTGGTGCTCCATGCTCGGCATGGCTCGATGCTTCCGATGGCACCAGAACAGTTCTGGCGGTAGCACTGCCGGGGAAGGGTTGGGCTTGCTAAGCTAACGATCGCATGCGACTTTTTGGATTATTGCTGGTGGCGAGTTCGCTGTGGGGTCAGTGGGGCTATCAGGTCGTCAAGACCTACCCGCATGACCGGGAGGCGTTCACGCAGGGGTTGCAGTTCAAAGACGGCTTTCTCTATGAGGGAACGGGCTTGCAGGGGCGGTCGACGCTGCGGAAGGTGAAGCTGGAGACGGGGGTGGTGCTGCAGAAGCTTTCGCTGCCGGCACAGTACTTCGGGGAAGGGATTTCGATTATCGGGGATCGGATTGTGCAGATCACTTGGCAGTCGGAAGTTGGCTTCGTTTGGGGATTGAAGGATTTCAGGCTGCAGAAGCAGTTTTCTTATAAGGGCGAAGGATGGGGGCTGACGACGGACGGGAAGAACCTTTACTTCAGTGACGGGACGGACGAGATTCGAATTCTGGACGGGAACACGCTGGCGGAGTTGCGGCGGATCAAAGTACGCGAGAATGGGCGGCCGGTGCGGGATTTGAATGAGTTGGAATGGGTAGAGGGGGAGATTCTGGCCAATGTTTGGCAGACGGATCGAATCGTGAAAGTGAACCCGCTGGATGGGCGCGTGACGGGGTCGGTGGATCTATCCGGATTGTTGACGGCAGGGGAGCGGGCGGGGACGGACGTGATGAATGGGATCGCCTATGATTCGGTGGGGAAGCGGTTGTTCGTGACCGGAAAGCTTTGGCCAAAGGTGTTCGAAGTTAAGCTCGTGAAGAGGGCGAAGTAGCCGATGGTCCGACTGGTCTGCTGGAACGAGGGGGAGGCGGCGGAAAAGGCGGATTGGCTGCGGAGTTTGGGATTCACGGTGGAGGCGGGGCCGGTGAACACAGGGAGTTTGGTAACGCAGTTCGCGGGCAGCGGGGCGACGGTGGTGCTGATCGATTTGAACCGGCTGCCTGCACAAGGGCGGGAGGTGGGCGTGCGGTTGCGCCAGGGAAAGGCGACCCGGGGGATGGCGCTGGTGTTCGCGGGCGGGGCGGCGGAGAAGGTGGCTCGGGTGAAGCAGGAGTTGCCAGACGCGGTGTATTGCGCTTGGGAGGATGTGGGGACCGTGTTGCCGGGGGCGAAGCCAGGGACGGCGGCAGTGGTGGGACACATGGAACGCTACGTCGGGACGCCGGTGGCGAAGAAGTTAGGGGTGAAAGACGGGATGAAGGTGGTGTTTCAGGGGGAGGCACCGGCGGGGTTTGCGGAGCTATTGGGCGAGGTCGAGATCGGCAAGCGGGGGGAGATGCTGTTTTGGTTCGTGCGGGAGAAGCGGGAGCTGGAGTGGTTTCCGGTGGGGAAGACGCCGTGGGTGATCTTTCGCAAGGGTGGGGGTTTCAGCCAGAACCACGTGCGGCTGGGCGGGCTGGCGGCGGGGCTCGTCGACTACAAGATTTGCGCGGTGGATGCGGAGTGGAGCGGGATGAAGTTCGCGGTTAAGAAAACAGGTAGCCCGATAGAAGCTGCTTCATCTCGGTAAGGACCTGGTCGCGTTCGTTTTTGGTGGGCTGGGTGTAAGCGTAGGCGATGAGGCGTTCGCCGGCTTCGGTGGCGATGCTGAGTTTGAGATCGAGCGAGACGGAGCTTTTGACGCCGAGCAACTTGACCATGAAGAGGCGGACGAGGCCGCCGGGGCCGGCACCGGGGGCGGTTTGGAGCTGCTTGGTGGAGGCGCTGATGT